>DASTOI010000434.1:0-2215 GCA_035762585.1 Myxococcota bacterium | reverse complement strand
TCAACAGCGCGTCGGGCGCGTGCCGCGCGTGCGCGGGGCTCGGCACGTCGAGCGAGCTCGATCCCGCGAAAGCGGTGCCTGATCCGGAGCGCGCGCTCGCGGAGGCGATCGCGCCGTGGGGCGGTGCGCGCGCGCCGCGTTATTACGTGCAGCTGCTCGAGGGCGTCGCGCGCCATCTCGGCGTCTCGCCGCAGACGCCGTGGCGCGCGCTCTCGAAGTGCGCGCCGCGGCTCGTGCTGCACGGCGCCGGCGAGCGCGAGCTCGAGTTCAAGCACGGCAAGCGCGGCCTGCGCAGCGTGCGCCGCAAGTTCGACGGCGTGCTCGGCGAGCTCGCGCGCCGCATCGCCGCGGGCGAGCTGCCCGACGAGGAGCGCACGCGCTACTCGCGCGAGGCGCCGTGCAGCGAATGCGCCGGCACGCGCTTCGGCGTCGTCGCGCGCAACGTGCGCATCGCGGGCCGCACGCTGCCCGAAGTGACGGCGCTTTCGATCGCCGGCACGCGCGCGTGGCTGGAGGCGCTCGCGCTCACGCCCAATCAGCGCGCGATCGCCGATCGCATCCTCGAAGAGATCCGCGAGCAGCTGCGTTTTCTCTGCGACGTCGGGCTCGACTACCTCTCGCTCGACCGCCGCACGGCGACGCTCTCCGGCGGCGAGGCGCAGCGCATTCGGCTCGCGACGCAGGTCGGCGCGCACCTGATGGGCGTGCTCTATGTGCTCGACGAGCCGTCGATCGGGCTCCACGCGCGCGACCACGCGCGCCTGCTCGCGAGCCTCGAGCGGCTGCGCGACGCGGGCAACAGCGTCGTCGTCGTCGAGCACGACGAGGAGACGATTCGCCGCGCCGATTGGGTGATCGACATGGGACCCGGTGCGGGCGTTCACGGCGGGCGCGTCGTCGCCGAAGGCGCGCCCTCCGCGATCGCGGCGAACCCGGCATCGCTCACGGGCGCGTATCTCTCGGGCGCGCGCCGCATCGGGGCTCCGGCGCGGCGCCCGCTCGCAGACGCGCCGCGCCTCGTGCTCAGCGGCGCGCGCGCTCACAACCTGCAGAACCTGCGGCTCGAATTGCCGCTCGGGCGCTTCAGCGTCGTCACCGGCGTCTCGGGCTCCGGCAAGTCGACGCTGGTGAACGACACGCTGCACCGCGCGCTCGCACAGCGCCTCCATCGCGCGCAAGCCGAGCCGGGCGCGTTCGACTCCCTAACAGGCGACGAGGTGCTCGAGCGCGTCGTCGACGTCGACCAGGCACCGATCGGCCGCACGCCGCGCTCGAACCCGGCGACGTACGCCGGCGTGTTCGACGGCATTCGCACGCTCTTCGCCGCGGTGCCCGAGGCGCGCGCGCGCGGCTACGGCAAGGGGCGCTTCTCGTTCAACGTGAAGGGCGGCCGCTGCGAGAGCTGTCAGGGCGACGGTTCGCTGCGCGTCGAGATGCACTTCCTGCCCGACCTGTTCGTTCCGTGCGAGGTGTGCGGCGCGCGCCGCTACAACCGCGAGACGCTCGAGATCCGGTACAAGGGCAAGACGATCGCGGACGTGCTCGCGATGCCGATCGAGGAGGCCGCGCAGTTCTTCGAGAACGTGCCGAGCGTGCGCCGCCCGCTCGAGACGCTGCGCGACGTCGGTCTCGGCTACCTGCAGCTCGGCCAGCCCGCGACCACGCTCTCGGGCGGCGAGGCGCAGCGCGTGAAGCTCTCGCGCGAGCTCTCGCGGCGCGGCGACGGCAAGACGCTCTACCTGCTCGACGAGCCGACGACGGGCCTCCACTTCGCGGACGTCGAGCGCCTGCTCGACGTGTTGCAGCGTCTCGTCGAACGCGGCAACACCGTGCTCGTGATCGAGCATCATCCCGACGTGATTCGCGCCGCCGACTACGTCGTCGACCTCGGGCCCGAGAGTGGGGCGGGCGGCGGCCGCATCGTCGTCGCGGGAACGCCGGAAGAGGTCGCGCGCTGCGCCGAGAGCCACACCGGGCGCGCGCTCGCGGGCGTGCTCGAATGAGCCGCGAGACGCCGGGACACCCGTTTCCGAGCCCGCTGTTCGCGTTCGGCATCGCGCTCGCCGCGTCGTGGGTCTACGTGCTGATCGGCGCGGCGTCGGAGGGCAGCGCGTTCGCCGCCGCGCTCGCGAGCGCCGTCGCGTTCGGCGGGCTGGGCACACTCGTCACGCACTTCGTGCCCGAGCCGGCCCACGTTCGCCTCGGCCTGATGCCG
>DASTOI010000433.1:0-12036 GCA_035762585.1 Myxococcota bacterium | reverse complement strand
GGCCTTGCCGCGAGGCCGGTGTTGCTCGTCGACCTCATCGCCGGCTGGCGCTCGCTCGACGGCGGCGAGCTTCGCTGCGTCCGCCTGCGCAGCGACCGCTTCGACCCCCGCAAGCTCGCGAGCGCGCCCGACCCGCTGAGCGCGCTGCGCGCGTTCGTCGCGCAGCTCGTCGAACGCACGGGCGGCGCCGCGCTCGGCGCCGCGGATCCTGCGCTCGCGGATGCACTCACTCCGTTCGCGGACCTCGCGACTTACGAGCGCGAGGTGTTGGAGGTCGGGAGCTAGGAGACCGACTCAGGATGCGCGATCAACGCACGCCGAGGGTCCAACGCACACGGAGGCCACTGTTCGACTCCGCTCGGCTCCGAAGACTGCGCCTCGCTGCGCGCGCCGCTTCGCGGCGCTTGCTAGCGAGCCAGCGCGGTGCAGCGGACGTCCGTACCGCCGAGCTACTTGCGCTCACCCGTCTTCGCCAGCAGCTCACGCAGCTTCGGCAACGCCGGACGATCCTTCGGGCGGTTCGCAGCGGCCTTCGACAGGATTACGTCCGCGAGTGCCGCGATCACGACGCGCTTGCCGTGAATCTCGGCTTCGATCGCGCTTTGCCGCAGATCGGAATAGCCGCTCGTTCACGCGGGCTCGAAGCCGCGAGCACGGCGAAGATCGCGTCCGGGTCGAACGCGGGCGCGTCAGCCACGCGCGCGCTTCAGCGCCGCGCGGCCCGCCTCGGTGAAGCGCACGACGCGCACGAGCTGATCCAGCCGCTGCTCCGGCGTGAGGCGCAAATTGCGCTCGAGGAGCGCAACCTCGTCGGTCTCGAGCCACTCCTCCGCTTGCGGCTCGACCCCATTCCGAGCGGGAGGTCGCTGCCGCCGATCGCTCAGGAGCGCTCGCGCGGCGTATCCACCGCGCACTTCTCCGCTGCCTCCTCCACCACGGCGCTCATCTCTCCCACACACGTCACCCATAACTGGTGCACCGCGCGCGTCGCGCCGACGTGGAGGAGACGGCGTGACTTCGCGTCGGGCGGGAAGTGCGCGGCGTCGCAGGCGACCAGGACGACGTAGTCGTACTCGAGGCCCTTCACCTGCTCGATCTCGGTGACCTCGACGCCCGGCGTGAACGCGAAGTTCTGCTGCTGCACCCAGCGCAGGCGCGGGACGTCGCTCTGCTGGAGGCCGCGGTAGTAGAGCTCGCTGAGCTCGCGAGACGGAGTGAGTACCGCCACCGACGCGAGCGGCTCCGCGCCGGCGAGCGCGTGCAGCGCGTCGGCGAGGCTGGCGATGCAGGCGCCGTGCTCGGTGTAGTGGAACAGCTCGACGGGCGGGCCGGAGCGGGTCGTCATCAGCGCGAGGTCCTTCTCGCGCAGCGGACCCAACAGCTCCATCGCGAAGCGCGTGATCTCGGCGGAGGAGCGGTAGCTGATCTGCAGCGTGTCGACGTGCGCGGCGGCGAGGCCCAAGTGCTTGAAGAACTGCGACCAGTCGCTGAAGCCGGCGGCCTGCATCACGTGCTGCTGCGTGTCGCCGGCGAGCGTCACGCTGCGGCGCGCGTCGGCGCACTCGATCAGCACGCGGACCTCGAGCGGCGAGAAGTCTTGCACCTCGTCGATCGCGATGTGGCGGTACTGGAGCGGCTCGCCGTTCGGCGCGAGCAGCGGGCCGTTGCGCAGCTGCCACGCCCGTAACAACAGCGGGTCGTCCTCGAGATCGAGCTCGGCCTCCACCTGGCGATCGCCGCCGAGCCACGCCTGAACGCCCTCCATCTGGCGCCGGCAGTGCGCGACGGCTTCCTCGAGGTGATTCGGGCGGAACGCGTCGGGCGCGACCTCGGCGAACGCCTCGCGCAGCAGCGCGAGATCGCCGACCACGCTGATCCAGTCGTCGATCGCGCGCGCGCGCGACGCCGCTCCGGGCGCGCGCGCCACTTGGCGCTCGAGCGCCACCTCCATCGCCGGATGGAGCTTCAGGCGCGCGACGAGCGCGGGCGTGTCGGGGCGGATGCGCTCTGGAAGCTGCGGGAAGTGGCGGCGGCGCACGTCGCCCGACCATTGGTGGAACGTGCGCACGCCGACGCGCGAGACGCCGAGCGCCGGCAGCACGTGGCTGACGTAATCGCGCAAGCCCTGCGAGAACACGAGGAACAGCGTCGCGTTCGAGTCGATCGCAGGATCGTCGTACGCGAGGAACGCGATGCGGTGGAGCGCGACGGTCGTCTTGCCCGAGCCCGCGGCGCCGCGGATCACGACGAGCCCGCTGCTCGGCCGCGTGATCAGGTCGAACTGCGCGGCATCGATCAGGCCCGCGATGTCGGGCAGCCGCTTGTCCGCGCGCAGCGCGCGCCCAGTCGGGTCGGTGCCGAGCCGGCGCGCTCCGCTCTCACCACTCGCGACGCGCAGCGCCGCGCCTTCTCCCCCCGCGAGCCGCGGCAGCGCCTTCGCGGAGACGCGCCAGCCGCCCTCGGCGTGCTCGTCCGGAACGAATACGCCCTCGGGCGCCTCGACGCGCTCGAGCTCGCCGCCGCGAATCGTCACCGTGCGGCGCGCATCGACGCTGCCGATCTGCTTGCGCCCGCTGATCTCCTCCTCGTACTCGTCGCCCTGCTGGTAGCGATAGAAGAGCTGCGCGATCGGCGCGTTGCGCCAGTCGACGATGCGCAGCCCGTGGTCGAGCCGCGTCGCCTTGCCGATGCAGAGATCGCGCACGCGGCCGTTCTCGCGCAGGCGCAGATGCGCGAAGTACGGCGACGAGCGATCGACGCGCGGCGCTTGGCGCGATTTGCGCAGCTGATCGAGCACCGAGCTCTGCACGTGGAAGCGCAGCGTCAGCTGCGTCTGGTCGTACGGATCGGGCGCACCGTCGAGCAGCTGGTCGCGGATGCCGTGCAGATCCTGCACGAGGCCCGCCTCGTTCGGCGATTCGGGCTCGCCCGTCTTCGCGAGCGTGTCGCGCACGCGCGAAAGCAGCTCCAACTCTTCCTGCACGATCCGATCGGGCAAGCGCGGGCTCCGCGTCAGGCGAACGGATTCGTTTAGTTCATCGCGCGGCGGAAACCAAGCGGAAAAAATGTGATGGGTTCGCGAACCCGATCACGTCGCGTCGGCTCGCACCTCGGGCCGCGCGCTCCCGCTCTCCCAGCCGAGCGCGGCGAGCGTTGCCGCCGCGCTCGCCGCCTCTTCGCGATGGATCAGCGCGATCGCTTCGTCGCCGGGCCTCGGCGCGTGGCCCGCGTGCATCGGAATCCAGCGCTTGCCGTTCCCGACGACCGCGATCACGAACGAGTCCGGCGCACCGACGGCGGGCGCGTGCTCCAGCACGCCCGCGCCACCGAAACGCAACCGCCGCTCCTCGACGAGGCCGTGGCGCAGGCGGACATTCCAGCGTGCGACGTCTTTCGGCCGATCGAACAGCACGCGCGCGTCGTGGTGGTTCGCGAGCCGTGCCGAGGCGCCGCTCGCATCTTGCGACGCGGCGACGTAGGTCTCGCGCACGCCGTGCTCGCGGGTGGCCTCCGCGGCGAACAGCTGGTTCAGCTCTGCGCTCGAAGTGAGTCCGATCGCTACGCGCGCTCGCTCGAGGCGCATGCGTGCGCGCACGTTCGGATCGAGCGCGTCGCCGAACACGACGGCGAAGCCGGCCCGCTCGGCGGCGCGGCAGTGCTCGGGGTTGTTGTCGGCGAACGTCACGCGCTCGCCGCCCTCGCGCAGGCGAGCGCCCAGTGCGAGCCCGAGCCGCTCCGCGCCAAGGATCACGACGCCCTCGCGGCCGGCCGCGCGGACGCCCAGCAGCCGCGAGACGAGCGGCGCGCCGCCGCCGAGCACGACCACGGTGAGCGCGATCGTGAGGAACACGAGCGCGCGCAGCTCCGTGCCGCCCGCGATGCCGTGCGCGTCCAGCGACGACGCGACGATCGACGCGAACGCGGCGGCGACCACGCCGCGCGGTCCGAGCCAGCCGGCGAACAGCTTCTCGCGCGCGTCGAGCTCACTGCCGCGCAGGCAGAGCCACACGCCGAGCGGGCGGACGGCAAGCGCCAGCGCCGCGACGACGCCTCGCCAGCCGAGCGCGCGAACATCCGCGACGCGCACATCGGCGGCGAGCAGTACGAACAAGAGCCCGATCAGCGCGATCGTCAGCAGCTCCTGGAACTCGCCGACGTGGCGCGCGCGTTCCGGCGCCCAGTTCGCGACCACCGCGCCGGCGACGATCACCGCGAGGATGCCGCTCTCGGAGAGAATCGCCTCGCAGGTGGCGAAGCCCGCGAGCGCGCCGCCGAGCACGACCAGGTTCTCGAGCCCTTCCGGCACCGCGCGCCGCGCGCGCAAGAGGAATGCGAGCGCGAAGCCGAGCGCCGCGCCGGCGCCGGCGCCGAACGCGAGCCGCGCCACGAGCCCAGCCGCGCCGCGTGCGGCGCTCTCGAGGGTTGCCGACAGCACCACCTCGAGCGCGACGGCCGCCACGATCGCGCCCACCGGGTCGATCAGCAGGCCCTCGGCCTCGAGCACGGTCGCGAGCCGTGCGCGCACCGGCGCGAAAGCGCAGGATGGGCCGGATCACCGTGGGTCCGGTCACGATCACCAGCGCCCCGAACAGCACCGCCTGCGGTCCCGGCAGGCCCAGGATCAACGAGGCCGCCGCGGCGCCGCCCGCGGTCGTCACGAGCGCCCCGAGTGTGACGAGGCGCTGGATCGGGCGCGCGGCGCGGCGCAGCGCCGGCAGGTCGAGCGCCATTCCGCCTTCGAACAGAATCACCGCCACCGCGAGAGGCACGACCGTGAGCAGGCCGCCGTCGAGCGCTCCGGGCTCGATCCAGCCGATCCCGTCCGGACCGAGCGCGATGCCGAGAGCCAAGAGCAGCACGATCGCGGGAGCACGCAGATGCCGCGCGGCCACCTGGCCGGCGACGCCGACCGCGAGCGCGAGCGCGAGCGCGAACACGAAACCGGGGTTCGAGACGTTCACGCGCACTCCGAGCGACGATCGCGGCGCGCACAAGCGAATTGCAGATGGTGGGCGGCACAGCCGAAGCCAGCGCGGCCGCGACGGGAAAGGATCTTGGCTGCGGGGTCGTCGCGTCGGGTTACGCCGCGCTGCTCGAAGAGCCCGATCGACGGGTTCGCCACGTTCGCGACCGACACGAAGGGCGATCTCGGCAACTCGTTTCTCACGCTTTACCGCGCTGAGTGGCTGTTAGGTCGGCTCCGGACCGAGCGCGACGAGCAGCGCGTGCGCGTCGGGCTCGAGGCGCGACGACCGCGACCGGGAAGGCGTTCGATCGCGCGGCGCTGGAGCGGGCGCTCGCCAGCCTCTCGAGGGCCCTCGGCCGAGCCTGAGCGCGCCCGAACACGCCGCTACCTTGCGCCGACCCGGGGGCGGCCCATGAGAGCTCGCATCGCGTTGTTATTGGGGTTCACGCTCGCGCATGCGCTCGCGTGCGCGCCGACCGATCCCGTTCGGCAGATCGAGCTGGGCCAAGCGCAGCAGCGCGCAGTCTTCCAGCAAGCGCTCGACGAGAACCTGAAGCTCGCGCGCGCCGGCAACGTCGAGGCGATGCGCAACGTCGGGCAGATCTACGCGAGCGGCGCGGGCTTGCCGGCAGATCACGCCGAGGCGCTGCGCTGGTATCAGCAAGCGGCCGAGCGCGGAGACGCGGAGTCCGCGTATCGCATGGCCGTGATGATCGATTATGGCGTCGGGGCCGCCGCGGATCCGGTAGCCGCCGTGCGCTGGCTGCGGGTCGCCGCGGAGCAGGGCCATCCGAATGCGCAGCGCCAGCTCGCGGACATGCTCTCGCAAGGCCGCGGCGCGGCGAAGGACGATGCAGAGGCGTCGCGCTGGTATCTCGCGGCGGCGGAGCAGGGCGAGCCCGCGGCGCAGCTCGCGATCGCGCTGCGGCTCGATGGCGGCATCGGCGTCGCCGCGGATCCGGTGGCCGCGCTCGCGTGGCACCGGCGCGCCGCGGAGCGAGGCGATCCTGCGGCCCAATATCAGGTGGGCTTCCACCACGACATGGGAATCGGCACGCGCGAGGACGACTACGAAGCCGCGTCGTGGTATCGGCGCGCGGCCGAGGCCGGAAACGGCGACGCGCAGTACGCGCTCGGCGTGCTGCTCGGGCAGCCCCGCGGCGCGTTCGGCGATCCGATCGAGTCGTGTTCCTGGCTCGAGATCGCAGCGCGCGCGTTCTATCCGAACGCGCGCCGCGCGCTGCTCGTCGCGCAACGCAAGCTGAGCGAGAACGAGATCGAAGACTGCCGCAAGCTGGCGGATGACTTCGAGCAGCGGCACGCGAAGCCGAAACCGCCGCCCGCGGCGAACTGACCTCCATCGCCGCGGTTTCCCTGCATCGAACGTCGAATGCCGGCGCCGAGCCGCCAACCCTGAGGATGTCCATGCCCAAGCTTCTGCTCCTCGTCCTGTGCACGCTCGGATTGTTGGGAACCGCGGCCGTCGCCGAGCCGATTCGCTTGAGCGTCGACCTGCGCGACGCGCCGCAGCGCGTGTTCCATGCGCGCGAGACGATTCCGGTGACGCCCGGGCCGCTCGCGCTGCGCTACGCGAAGTGGCTGCCGGGCGAGCACGCGCCGACCGGTCCCGTGGTCGATCTCGCGGGGCTGCGCATTCGGGCCGGCAAGCAGCCGCTCGCGTGGGAGCGCGATCCGATCGACCCGTGGCTGCTGCGCGTCGTCGTGCCCGCCGGCGCGTCGCGCCTCGAGGTCGCGCTCGACTATCTCGCACCGAGCGGCGGCGACGGCTTCAGCGGCGCGCCACCGGCTTCCGCGCGCGTCGCGGTGCTCGCGTGGAACACGGTGCTGCTCTACCCCGACGGCCCGCGCGCGTCCGCGCTCGCGTTCGAGCCGGAGCTCGAGCTGCCCAATGGCTGGGAAGCGGCGACCGCGCTGCGCATCGCCGAGAAGCGCGGGCACCGCATCCAGTATGCGCCGGTCTCGCTCGAGACGCTGGTCGATTCGCCGGTCGCGACGGGCGCTCACTACCGCGCGATCCCGCTCGCCGCGCCGCCGGGCGCGCCCGAGCACGTGCTGCACGTGCTCGCCGACAGCGAGGCCGCGCTCGCCGCGAAGCCCGAGACGCTCGCGGCGTACGCGCGCCTCGTGCCCGAGGCGTACGCGCTGTTCGGCGCGCATCACTACGGCCGTTACGACTTCCTGCTGACGCTCTCGGATCACGTCGCGCACTTCGGGCTCGAGCACCACGAGTCGAGCGACAACCGCCTGCCCGAGCGCAGCTTCCTCGAGGATCCGCTGTTGTTCTCGGGCAACAGTCTGCTCCCTCACGAGTTCGTGCATTCGTGGAACGCGAAGTACCGCCGGCCGGCCGGGCTCGCGACGCGCGACTTCTCGACGCCGATGGTCGGCGACCTGTTATGGGTGTACGAGGGGCTCACGTCGTATCTCGGCGACGTGCTCACCGCGCGCTCCGCGCTCGTCACGCCCGAGCAGGCGCGCGACACGCTCGCGCTCCAGGCCGCCGGGCTCGCGCACACGAAGGGCCGCGAGTGGCGCCCGCTCGCCGACACCGCGCGCGACGCGCAGCACACGTACGCCGCACGCTTCGAAGGGCACAGCTGGCGGCGCGGCGTCGATTTCTACGACGAGGGCGTGATGCTCTGGCTCGAGGTCGACGCGCAGATCCGAACGCAGACGCGCGGCGCGAAGTCGCTCGACGACTTCTGCAAGGCGTTCTTCGGACCTCCCGACAGCGGACCCGAGGTGAAGCCGTACACGCGCGCCGACCTCGTCGCAGCGTTGAACGCCGTCGCGCCGAACGACTGGGAGGCGTTCTTCCGCAAGCGCGTCGACGAGCTGCGCCCGGGCGCGCCGCTCGAAGGCATCGAGGCCGCCGGCTGGAAGCTCGTCTACACGGACAAGCCGAACGCGCTCGGCGAGGCGTACGCGGCGCTGCCGGACGCAGGCAGCGACCTGCGCTTCTCGCTCGGCGCCTACCTGACTCCGGAAGCGCGCGTCGCGGACGTGGTGCCCGGCTCGCCGCTCGCCGAGGCGGGAGTCGGCAGCGGTGCGGAGATCGTTGCCGTGAACTCGCGCGTTTACTCGGCCGAGGTGCTGGCGGACGCGATCGCCGCGGCGAAGAAGCACGGCGCGAAGATCGAGCTGCTCGTGAAGAACGCGGACTTCTTCACGACGCACGCGGTCGACTACCGCGGCGGCGAGCGGCAGCCGCATCTCGTGCGCGACGAGACGAAGCCGGACTTGCTCGCGCAGATCTTTGCGCCGCGCACCTGGACGCCGAAGCCCGAGGAGAAGAAGGAAGCAGCGAAGGCGCCCGCGCAATGAGGCGCGCGCTGATCGCTCTGGCGGCGGCCGTCGCCGTCTTCGTTGCGGTCACGTGGCTCGCGCTCGAAGGGAGCGGCGTCGCCGTCGTCACGACCACGACGCCGGACGGATCGCCGCGCGAGACCCACGTCTGGTTCGCCGAGCTCGGCGGCGTGCTCTGGCTCGAAGCAGGCTTGCCCGAGAATCCGTGGTTCACGGATGCGCAGCGCTCGCCGCGCATCCGGCTCGCGCTGCCAGGTGCGGTCGCGACGGCGTTCGATGCGCACCCCGTTCCGACCGCAGAGGCGCAGCAGCGCGTGCGCGCGGCGCTCCATCACAAGTACGGTTGGCGCGATACCTGGGTCGGACTGCTCGTGGACGCGTCGCGCTCGGTCGCGGTGCGGCTCGACCCGGCGCGCTGAAGCCGCCCGTCACTGATAGAGAGCGACTACGGCGCGACTCCAGCGCCCCTCCGAATCGGAGCCCAGTCGCTTCCACTCGGCGTCCAGGAAGGCCTTCGCCTCGGGCGTCCCGAGATCGCCGATCGCCTTGAGCGCGATCGCCCGATCGCCCCACATCTGCCCGGCGTGAGCAACGCTCCGGAGCAGGTCGAGCTGATCGACGGCGCCGAGCGTCCCGAGCCCCGAGATCGCCGCCATGCGCATGTACTCGTTCGTGTGAGCCGTCAGCGCGACGAGCTTGGGAACGGCGCGCAGGTTGTTACTGAAGCCGAGCTGGTAGACCTCGAGCCAGGTCGTCTCCGTCTCCCCCAGCTGATCGATCTTGGCGACGAGGGCGTCGACATCGGCGTCGCTCAGCCGCCGGTTCCAAACCGCGGCGTTCAGCTTCGCGGCGAGCTCCTTGGTGGCGATCGAGAGCGCGTCGCTGAAGCAAGGCTCGTTGATCTCCTGCATGGACCAAACGGGGACCTTCGCGCGCCGCACGAACGACGCGATGCGGCGCGGCCCGGACGGCGTCTCCACGTCGGCCGAGACGGTGGTAAGCGCCACCCAGGGCGAGAACCCACTCACGCGATGGTTCTCGAAGTGGAAGCTGCGAATCGCGAGCTCGGTACCGCCGGCGCCCCGAGAGGCGGAAAACCCGCGCGCCGCGAGCTCCTTCTCGATGTGGTCGGCGAGATACGCGACCGGGTCCAGTGGCTCGTTGCCGTAGCGGTAGTCCGGAACCAAGACGCCGCCGGCGATCGATGCGCGGTCCTGAGGCGAGCGGGCATCGCGGACGGTGAGCTGAACCGGAGAGGAGTCCGCGACGGACTCGAACGCGAGCGCCGAAGGAGCGGGCGCAGTCACCGGAATGACGAGCGTCGAGCAGGCCGACAGCAGGGTGACGGCGCTCCCCAGCATCAGGGCAATGAACGCGTGTCGGAAGTGCGGGTTCACGAAGCCTCCTCGGTTTGGGCGGGCATGATGCCGAACCCAACAACTCGACCAAGGGGGCTTCGCGCGTTCGCTCAAATCTTTTCCGCCACGCCGTCCTTCTGCGCGCGCGCGACGTTCTCGTTCCGCGCCGCGAGCAGCTGCGGCATCACGGCGTCGAGATCGCTCTGCGAGAACGCGGCGCCGCCCTTCGTGAACGCACGAATCACCGCCGGCTGCTGCATGATGCCGACCTCGCCCTGCATCACGTTCAGGATCTGCGCGGTGAAGGCCTGTCCCTTCGCCGAGCACAGCCAGGTGACGACCGGAGCGACCTGCGCCGGGCTGCGCGCCGGATCGTTCGCGAGATCGGGCTCGCCGCGGCCCTGCATCAACGGGATCGTCAGCCGCGTCGCCGCGCCGGGCGAGATCGTGTTCACGGTGCAGCCGTACTTCGCGAGCTCGAGCGCGAGCACGCGGCTGAAGCCGGCGATCCCGGCCTTCGCAGCGCCGTAGTTAGCCTGCCCGAAGTTTCCGTACAGCCCGGAGACCGACGAGAAGTTCACGATGCGACAGCCCTGCCGGTTGTGCTCGCGGATGTAGTTCGCGAACGGGCGCGAGCACGCATAATGACCCTTCAGGTGCACCGCGATCACGGCGTCCCAGTCCGCCTCCTCCATCTTGAAGAGGGTCTTGTCGCGCAGGATGCCCGCGTTGTTGACGAGGACGTCGCACGCGCCGAACGCATCGAGCGCGGTCTTCAGCAGCCGCTGCCCGCCTTCGACCGTCGCGACGCTGTCGTAGTTCGCGACCGCCTCGCCGCCGAGCGCTCTGCATTCCGCGACCACATCGTCCGCAATGCGCGCCGCGCCGGTGCCGTCGGCGGCGCCGCCCAGATCGTTCACGACGACGCGCGCGCCCTCGCGCACGAAATCGAGCGCCATCTCGCGGCCGATGCCGCGCCCCGCTCCGGTCACGATCGCGATCTTGCCTGCCAGCACGCCCATGGCTTTCTCCAGTTGTTGGGGAGATGCAGCGCGAAGCGCCGCTCGCGTCAGCGGCCGACGTACTTCGGCGCGCGCTTCTCGAGGAACGATTTCACGCCCTCGCGGTGGTCCTCGGTCTGGAACAGCTCGGCGAGCGAGCGGCTCACCCACTCGCCGAGCGTCTTCCAGTCGGGATCGAGCGCCTCGCGCAGCCCGGCCTTGAGGCGGCGCACCGCGAGCGGCGGATTCGACGCGATCTTGGTCGCGAGCGCGAGCGCGCTCTCGAGCAGCTGCGCGTCCGGCACGACGCGCGAGACGAGCCCGATGCGCAGCGCCTCCTGCGCGTCGATCACCTGGCCGGTGTAGAGCAGCTCGGCCGCCTTCTCGCGGCCGACCAGCGACGCGAGCCGCGAGAGGCCCGCGACGTCGCAGCAAAGGCCGCGCAGCACGAACAGCTCGCCGAACTTCGCGCGCTCGGACGCGACGCGTAGATCGCACATCAGCGCGAGCTCCATGCCCCAGCCGACCGCGGGCCCATTCACCGCCGCGACGATCGGGACGTTGCTCGTGAGCAGCGCTTCGGCGGCGGGCGTCAGGCGCGGCGCCGCGGAGGCGAGCCGCTCACCGGCTTTGGCGTCGCCGCCGCCCATCACCTGGCGCACGTCGTCGCCGGAGCAGAACGCGGTGCCGGCGCCCGTGACGATCAGGCAGCGCGCACTCGTCTCGCGCACGGCGCGCTCGAGCTCGGCGTAGGTGCGGAACGTGAGCGCATTGCGCGCGTCGGGGCGATCGATCGTCAGGATCTCGACGTCGCCGCGGCGCTCGATGCGGAGGTCTTGGTAGTCCACGGCGTTGCTCCGGGGTGAGCCGCGACGCGCGGCGAAGGCGCGAGTGTGCGGCGCCCCGAACGCGCACGGCAACCGTCGCCGGATTGCGCTTAGAATGCGCGCCTTTCCCGGATCGAGGAGCCGCCGATGTCGAACACCGCTGCAGCCGATGCTCACCCCCTCGCCGGAGTCCGTGTCGTCGATCTCGCCGATGGGCGCGGGGAGCTGTGCGGGCGGCTGCTCGCCGATCTCGGCGCCGACGTGCTGCGCGTCGAGCGGCCGGGCGGCGCGCGCTCGCGCGGCTTCGTGCCGCTGCACGAGGGCGAGAGCCTCCACTTCGCGTGGCGCAACGCGAACAAGCGCGGCGCGACGCTCGATCTCGCGAGCGCCGGCGGCCGCGCGCAGCTCGGCACGCTGCTCGCGAGCTGCGACGTCCTGCTCGAATCCGCCGACGCGCGCGAGCGCGCGGCGCACGGCCTCGGCTCGGCCGAGATCGCGGCCGCGCACCCGCATCTCGTGCACGTCTCGCTCACGGATTTCGGGCAGCAGGGCCCGTA
>DASTOI010000432.1:0-7011 GCA_035762585.1 Myxococcota bacterium | reverse complement strand
AGGCGATCGGGCTGATCCATTACGACGTGGGCGGCTTCGGTCCGGCCGACGTCGAGGTCGTCGCGGCGTTCGACGTCGATGCGCGCAAGGTCGGGCGGGACGTCTCCGAGGCGATCTTCGCCGCCCCGAACTGCACCACGACGTTCGCGGCGAAGCTGCCGAAGGCCGGAGTTCCGGTGCGCATGGGCCGCGTCCTCGACGGCGTCTCGCCGCACATGGCGGAGTACGCGGAGGCGCGCAGCTTCGTCGTCTCGCACGCGCTCGAGGCGGATCACGCGGAGGTCGTGCGCGTGCTGCGCGAGGCGAGCGCGGAGATCGTGGTCAACTACCTACCGGTGGGCAGCGAGCACGCGGTGCGCTTCTACGCCGAGTGCGCGCTCGACGCCGGCTGCGCGTTCGTCAACTGCATGCCGGTCTTCATCGCGAGCGATCCCGCCTGGGCGCAGCGCTTCGCGGCGCGCGGCCTTCCGGTGATCGGCGACGACATCAAGGCGCAGCTCGGCGCGACGATCACGCACCGCACGCTGACCGATCTGTTCGCGCGCCGCGGCGTGAAGATCGACCGCACCTATCAGCTCAACACCGGCGGCAACACCGACTTCCTGAACATGCTGAACCGCGCGCGGCTCGCGTCGAAGAAGACGAGCAAGACCGAGGCGGTGCAGTCGGTCGCGGCGGAGCGCATTCCCGACGAGAACATTCACATCGGCCCAAGTGACTACGTGCCGTGGCAGAACGACAACAAAGTCTGCTTCCTGCGCATCGAGGGCCGGCTGTTCGGCGACGTGCCGATGAACCTCGAGCTGCGCCTCTCGGTCGAGGATTCGCCGAACTCCGCCGGCGTCGCGATCGACGCGATCCGCTGCGCGAAGCTCGCGCTCGAGCGCGGCATCGGCGGCGCGGTGGAGGCGCCCTCCGCCGCCTTCATGAAGCACCCCCCGCGCCAGCTGCCCGACGAAGCCGCGCACCGCGCGCTCGACGCCTTCATCGCCGGCGGCTGACTCGCGGCCCCCGGCGGCGCAAGTCACCAAAACGGGGACGTTCATACGAACTGGTGACATGGGGGACAGCCTTGGAGCGGAGCTGGCGCCGACGGGCGCGTTCTTCGCGATGAGTCACCGCCGCAAGAACGTCCCCGAGTGGTGACTTATTGCGGGCGGCGGGTGGAGGCGCCGCGCTCGTCGAGGAGCTTGGCGACGAGCTCGGGGTCGACGGGCTTCACGAGGTGCGCGTCGAAGCCGCTCGCGAGCGAGCGGTTGCGGTCCGCCTCCTGGCCGTAGCCCGTCAGCGCGACGATCAGCGCGCTCTCGAGCCCTTCCTCGCGCAGCCGCCGGCACACGTCGAAGCCGTCGAGGTCGGGCATGCTGAGATCGAGCAGCACGGCGTGCGGCTGGAGCGTGCGCGCCGCCTCGAGCGCGCTGGTCCCGTCATAACAAGCCTGCGGCTCGTGCCCGCGCAGCCGCAGCAGCAGCGCGAGGCTGTCGGCCGAATCGCGGTTGTCGTCGACGACCAGCACGCGCAGCCCGTCGCGGACCGCCCGGCTCGCACGCGGCCGCGCGCCGCTCGCGAGCGGCTCGGCATCCGCGGCGAGGCACGGCAGGCGCACGATGAACTCGCTGCCGCAGCCCGGCCCGTCGCTGCGCGCGCTCACGCTGCCGCCGTGGAGCTCGACCAGCGTCCGCACCAGCGAGAGCCCGATGCCGAGGCCTGCGTCGAAGCGCTCGCGCGTCCGCACCTGCGCGAACAGCTCGAAGATTTTCTCGAGCGAGTCGGCCGAGAGCCCGACGCCGCGATCGCGCACGCGGATCACGGCCTCCTTGCCCTCGCGTTCCGCGGAAACCGAGATCGCGCCGCCCTCGTCCTGGAACTTCGCCGCGTTGTTGAGCAGGTTCGCGACGACCTGCGTCAGGCGGACGAGATCTCCCGACAGCTCGATGCGCTCCTCCGGCAGCTTCACGGCGAGCATGTGGTTGCGGCCGTCGATCAGCGGGCGGCTCGTCTCGACCGCGCCCTCGATCACCGCCGCCAGGTCGACCCGCTCGACGCGCAGCCGAATGTTTCCGCGCGTGATGCGCGAGATGTCGAGCAGATCCTCGACCAGCCGCGTCAGCTGGCCGACCTGGCGCTCGATCACATCGCGGCTCCAGTTCATCAGGGCGGGATCGGCTTCCGGCATGCGCTGCAGCTTCAGCGCGTTGTGAATCGGCGCGAGCGGGTTGCGCAGCTCGTGCGCCAGCATCGCGAGGAACTCGTCCTTGCGTCGGTCGGTCTCGCGCAGCGTCTGCTCGGCGCGCTTGCGCTCGTCGATGTCGATGCACGTGCCGACCCACTTTTCGACGCTGCCGTCGGCGCGCAGCACCGCTTCTCCCGACGCATGGAGCCAGCGGTAGACGCCGTCGTGGCGCCGGAAGCGCGCCTCGAAGTCGAGCCGGACGTCGCCCTTCGACTCGACCGCCGCGATCGCGGCTGCGCGCGCCCGCTCGCGGTCCTCGGCATCGACGACCGCGAGCCAGCCCCAGCCGAAGTGCGTGCTCGGCTCGGCGCCGGTGTACGTGCGCCAGCGCGGCGAGAAGTAGGTCACGTTCCCGCCCGGGTCCGCTTCCCAGACGATGTGCGGCATGCCTTCCGCCAGCGAGCGGAAACGCGCCTCGCTGCCGCGCAGCCGCTCGGCCGTGCGCTCGAGCGCCTCGGTGCGCTCGCCCACGCGGCGCTCGAGCTCTTCGTTGAGGCGCGTCAGCTGCCTCGTCTTGCGGTGCAGATCGGAGAGCACGCGGATCTTCGCGCGCAGCATCTGCGGCACGATCGGCACCGGCAGGTAGTCGAGCGCGCCGGTCTCGTAGCCCTTCATGCGATCGAGATCGGAGACGTGCACCGCCGACGCGAAGATGATCGCCGTGCGCTCGCAGCGCGGGTGCTGGCGGATCATCGCGGCGAGCTCGAATCCATCGACGTCCGGCATGCTGACGTCCATCACGACGATCGCGATCTCGGAGTGCAGCAGATGCCCGAGCGCCTCGCGCGCGGAGGTCGCCTTCAGCAGGTTCTCGCCGAGCTCGGCGAGAATCGTCTCGTACGTGAGCAGCTTTCCGGGCTGATCATCGACGAGCAGGATGTTGAGACGGTCGGCTGCCTCCACGACGATTCATCCCTACCGGTGCAGCCAAAGGCGTAGCGCCGACAGCAGCTGCTCGGTGTTGACGGGCTTGGCGAGATAGTCGGACGCACCGGCCTCGAGGCATTTCTCGCGGTCGCCCTTCATCGCCTTCGCGGTCAGCGCGATGATCGGCAGGCGGCGGAACTCGGGGACCTCGCGGATGCGCCGGATCGTCTGATAGCCGTCCATCTCGGGCATCATGATGTCCATCAGCGTGATCCCGATCTCGCGCCTCGCGCGCAGCGTGTCGATCGCCTCCTGTCCCGTCGTGGCCGAGAGCACGACCATGCCGCGCCGCTCGAGCACGCTCGAGAGAGCGAAGATGTTACGGACGTCGTCGTCGACGACGAGCACGTGCTTGCCGACCAGATCCTCGTCCGAGCTGTGCAGGCGCTCGAGCATCGCCTGCTTCTCGAGCGGGAGGTCGGCGACGACGCGGTGCAGGAACAGCGCCGTCTCGTCGAGCAGGCGCTCGGGCGATTCGACGCCCTTCACGACGATGCTGCGCGCCATGCTCTGGATCTGCGCCTCCTCGTCGTGCGCGAGCTCCTTGCCGGTGAACACGACGACCGGCAGCTCGCGCAGCCGCTCGTCGGCGCGCATCCGCTCGAGCACTTCGAAGCCGCTCATGTCGGGCAGGCGCAGATCGAGCACCACGCAGTCCGGCAGCTCGTCGCGCATCGCCGCGAGCGCGTCCTCGCCGCTGCCCGCGACGGCGATGTCGATGTCGTCGTGGCCGAGCAGCACCTCGATGCTCTTGCGCTCGCCCTCGTCGTCCTCGACGACGAGCAGGCGCTTCCTGCGCGGCTCGGCGAACGCCTTGATGCGCGCGAGCGCCGCTTCGAGGCCCTCGGTCGTGGTCGGCTTCGTCACGAACGAGAACGCGCCGCGCGCGAGGCCGTGCTGGCGATCCTCGTCGAGCGTGACGATCTGCACCGGGATGTGGCGCGCGCTCGGGTCGCGCTTCAGGTGCGAGAGCACCGTCCAGCCGAGCATGTCCGGCAGGAACACGTCGAGCGAGACCGCGGTCGGCCGATACTGGCGAGCGAGCGCGAGCGCGTCGGCGCCGCGCATCGCGACCAGCACCTTGAAGCCTTCGTCGCGCGCGAGGTCGGCCATGATGCGCGCGTAGTGCGGATCGTCCTCGACGATCAGCATCACCGGATCTCCCGGCTGCAGCGACGCGCGATCGTCCTCGACCGTCTCGATCGGGCGATCCGCAGCGCGCAGGCTGAACGCGCTCGGGCGCGCGAGCCCGACCGCGTCGCTCACGACCGCCGGCCGATTGAGTGAGCCCGCGTACTTCTGCGGTAGATAGAGCGTGAACGTGCTGCCGGTGCCGGGAATGCTGCGCAGGTGGATCTCGCCGCCGAGCAGCGCGGCGAGCTCGCGGCTGATCGCGAGGCCGAGGCCGGTGCCGCCGTACTTGCGGCTCGTGCTCGCGTCGGCCTGCTGGAACGCCTCGAAGATGATGCGCTGCTTCTCCGGCGAGATCCCGATGCCGGTGTCGGCGACCTCGAACGCGACCACGCTTCCCGCGCTCGAGAGCACCGGATGATCCGCGCTCCAGCCGCTCGCGACCGCCGTCACCGAGAGCCGCACACCGCCTTGCTCGGTGAACTTGAACGCATTCGAGAGCAGGTTCTTCAGCACCTGCTGCAGCCGCTTCGAGTCGGTGACGATGTGGCGCCCAAGGCTCGGGTCGAGCGCGACGTCGAACGAGAGTCGTTTCGCCTCTGCCTCGTGGCGGAACGTGCGCGCGACCACCTCGATCAGCGGCCCGAACGCGAGCTCCTCGGCCTCCACCGTCACCGTGCCCGACTCGATCTTCGAGAGGTCGAGAATGTCGGTGATCAGGTTCAAGAGATCGGTGCCCGCCCCGTGGATCGTGTGCGCGAACTCGACCTGCTTCGGCGTGAGGTTGCCTTCCGGGTTGTCGCCGAGCTGCTGGCCGAGGATCAGGATGCTGTTCAGCGGCGTGCGCAGCTCGTGCGACATGTTCGCGAGGAACTCGGACTTGTACTTCGAGGTGAGCGCGAGCTCGCTCGCCTTCTCCTCGAGCGCGCGGCGCGCCTGCTCGATCTCCTGGTTCTTGCGCTCGACCTCGATGTTCTGCAGCGCGAGCTGCTGCGCCTTCTGCGCGAGCTGCTCGTTGGTTTGCTGCAGCTCGGCCTGCTGCGTTTGCAGCTCGACGGCGAGCTGCTGCGATTGCTTCAGCAGCGCCTCGGTCTGCATCGTCGCCTCGATCGAGTTCAGCACGATGCCGAGGTTCGCGGTCATCTGCTCGAGGAACGCGACGTGCGACTCGCCGAACGCGTCCAGCGTCGCGAGCTCGATCACCGCCTTGACCTCGGTCTCGAACAGCACCGGCAGCACGATCACGTTGCGCGGCAGCGCCTCGACCAGCGCGGAGCGGATCGGGATCACGTTCGCCGGCAGGTTCGAGATCAAGAGGCTTCGCTTCGCGGCGGCGCACTGGCCGACCAGCCCCTCGCCGATCGCGATGAACTCCGGGTGCCCGGAGCTGTCGCCTCCGTCGGCGTAGGCCGCGAGCAGCTCGAGCCGCGTCACCGGATCGCTCTTCATCTGGTAGATGACGCCCTGCTGCGCGTTCACGAGCGGAGAGAGCACCGAGAGCAGCATGCGACCGACGGTCGCGAGGTCGCGTTGGCCCTGCAGCATGTTCGTCACGCTCGCGAGGCTGGTCTTCAGCCAGTCCTGTTCCGTGTTGCGGTCCGTCGTCAGCCGCAGGTTGTCGATCATCGTGTTGATCGTGTCCTTCAGCTCGGCGACCTCGCCGCGCGCCTCGACCTGGATCGAGCGCGTGAGGTCGCCCTTCGTCACCGCCGTCGACACATCGGCGATCGCGCGCACCTGCGTGGTCAGGTTCGCGGCGAGCAGGTTCACGTTCCCTGTCAGGTCCTTCCATGTACCCGCGGCACCCGGCACGTTGGCCTGGCCGCCGAGCCGCCCGTCGACGCCGACCTCGCGCGCCACCGTCGTCACCTGCTGCGCGAAGGTCGCGAGCGTGTCGGTCATGTTGTTGATGGTGTCGGCGAGCGCGGCGACCTCGCCCTTCGACTTCACGGAAAGCTTCTGCTTGAGGTCGCCTTCCGCGACCGCGGTCACCACCTTCACGATGCCGCGCACCTGCTCGGTGAGATTCGCGGCCATCACGTTCACGTTGTCGGTGAGGTCCTTCCAGGTGCCGGCGACGCCGGGCACGACGGCCTGGCCGCCGAGCCGCCCGTCGGTGCCGACCTCACGCGCGACGCGCGTCACCTCGCCGGCGAACGCATTCAGCTGGTCCACCATCGTGTTCAGCGTGTTCTTGAGCTCGAGGATCTCGCCCGAGACGTGCACGGTGATCTTGCGCGAGAGGTCGCCGCGCGCGACTGCGGTCGTCACCTCGGCAATGTTACGGACCTGAGAAGTCAGATTCGCCGCGAGCAGGTTCACGTTGTCGGTGAGGTCCTTCCAGGTTCCCGCCACGCCGGGCACGACCGCCTGGCCGCCGAGCCGCCCGTCGGTGCCGACCTCGCGCGCGACCCGTGTGACCTCAGCGGCGAACGAGCGCAGCTGCTCGACCATCGTGTTCAGCGTGTCCTTCAGCAGCAAGAGCTCGCCGCGCACGTCGACGGTGATCTTCTTCGAGAGGTCGCCGCCCGCGATCGCGGTCGCGACCTCGGCGATGTTGCGCACCTGGGTGGTGAGGTTGGCGGCCAGCAGGTTGACGTTGTCGGTCAGGTCCTTCCACGTGCCGCCCACGCCCGGCACCTGGGCCTGCCCGCCGAGCTTGCCCTCGGTGCCCACCTCGCGGGCCACGCGCGTGACCTCGCCCGCGAAGGCGTTGAGCT
>DASTOI010000431.1:0-2038 GCA_035762585.1 Myxococcota bacterium | reverse complement strand
TTTCGGAACTGGAAGCCGAAGAACTCCTCGATCGGGCTGCGCGGGCGGTTCGCTTCCGGCCGCACGATGCGCTCGGCCTGGATGCTCACGACCGCGGGAGCGACGCGCTCCGTCAGCTCCGCGAAGCTGCCCGGCGCGCCGTGCGGCGCTTCGGCCGGCGCCGCGGTGCTGCCGTCGCGCCAGAACGGGCCTGCGACCGGCGTCGCCTTCGCGCCCGCGGGCGTGTCGAGCAGGCCCCGCGCCTCGGCGACGTCGTTCTGGAACACGATGCGCACCGGAACGATGCCGGTCGCGATCAGCAGCGCGGCGGCGACCGCGAGCGAGAACACCATCGGGAACAGCCAACGCGCAGCCTTCATGCGAGACCTCTCATTCCGGACCGGGCGTCCCGGCCCCACGTAGACGTTGCGCCCACCGGCGGAGTTCCGGCCCGGCGCCTGCGCTAGACGCGCAGCAAGTCCAACATGTTCGGCGCGTTCACGAGAGAGGCAAGGGCACGTCCGCGAGCCGGCGGCCGCGCTGCACGCGGATCAGCGCGCTGTCGCGCCCCTGAAGCCGCAGCACGGCGCGTCGCAGCGCCTGCTCGTCGGCGAGCAGCTGGCCGTCGATGCTGCGCACGTAGTCGCCCGGCTGGAGGCCGATTTGTTCGGCGCCGCTGCCGGGGCGGACCTCCGCAACGCGGAAGAGCCCGCGCTCGAACGAGAGCCGGACGCCCAGGCGCTCGGTCGTCAGCTCGCCGACCACCGCCGGCGGAATCTCGGCCGCAGTCGCGCGCAGCGTGATGGTTCGGCCGCCGCGCAGCACTTGGAGCTCGTGCGTTTGCCCCGCGGTGCTGCTCTCGAGCACCTCGTAGAACTCGCGCGCTGCGCGGATGCCGTGCGCGTCGATCTTCATCAGCACGTCGCCGCGCAGCACGCCGGCCTTCGCGCCGGGTCCGCCCGCGCGCACGCGGTTGACGATCGCGCCGCGCTGGCCGGCGGGCAGCTTCAAGAGCTCGAGCATCGCGGGCTCGAGATCCTGCAGATCGAGCCCGAGCCAAACCGGCGCCACCGTTCCCTTCGTGACGAGCTCGTGCACGATGCGCTTCGCGACGTCGATCGGAATCGCGAAGCCGATGCCCTCCGCGCCCTGATAGATCGCCGTGTTGATTCCGATCAGCTCGCCCTCGGCGTTCAGCAGCGGGCCGCCGGAGTTGCCGGGATTGATCGACGCGTCGGTCTGGAGGAACCCGTGATAGGTCTTCTCCGGCGTGCGCAGCGAGCGGTCCGTGGCCGAGAGCACGCCGGTCGTCACGGTGTTCGAGAAGCCGAACGGGTTGCCGATCGCGATCACCGGCTCGCCGACGAAGAGCCCGGACGACGTGCCGGGCGCGATCCACGGCACTTCGCTCGCGTCCTCGAGCTGGAGCACGGCGATGTCGTTGTTAGGGTCCGCGCCGACCAGCTTGGCGCCGAGCTCGCGGCCGTCGGCGAGCGTGACCGTGATCGTCTCCGCGCCGCGCACGACGTGCTCGTTCGTCAGCACGCGCCCGCTCCCGTCGATCACGATGCCGGAGCCGAGGCTCTGCGCCGTGCGCTGCCGCAGGTTCGGCTCGAAGAACAGATCGAAGAAGGTGTTGCGGACCTGCACCTTCTGCTCGGTCGTGATGTTCACGACCGACGGCCCCACCTTCTCGACGGCCGCGACGGTGGCGGTGCGTCGCAAGAACGGGTCCTGCGCGTGCGCGGCGCCCGCCGCGAACGCGAGGCCGAGGGCGAGCAGCGCCGGAATTCGCGACGGTTGTTGCTTCACGGCGGCGCAACCTAGGAAACTGACTTGCGATGTGCGAACACAGCGCGCGCCGCTTTGCGGTGCATGACGTAGGGCCAGCGATTTGGCGGAACGAGAGCAGCTTCTAGCCGAAGCGCAGCGCGCATTCGAGCGCGCGTTCGGCTGCCAGGCGCAGCTCGTCGCGCGCGCGCCCGGCCGCGTGAACCTGCTCGGGGAGCACACCGACTACAACGACGGCCTCGTGCTGCCGTGCGCGATCGATCGCGCG
>DASTOI010000430.1:0-3740 GCA_035762585.1 Myxococcota bacterium | reverse complement strand
GCGCTTCGACGCCGACAGTCCGGCGCCGACGGTGCGCGCGCCGAGCCTCGCGCCCGGCGAGGCCGTGACGCTGCGCTTCGCGATCGCCGCCGACGCGAGCGCGCAGGTGAACGCGGTGGCGCGCGCGAAGCGCAGGTCCGGCGACGCGATCCAGACGCCGGTCGTGAAGAGCGCGCTCGATGCGCCGCGCACCTACACGCAGAGCGCGACCTGGGAGGAGACGCCGCGCGCACCCGAGAAGCCGGCCGAGGAGCCGCCGCCCGATGCGGCGTTCGGCGAGGCTTGGCTCGCCCAGGCGGCGCCGGCGAACCAGTGGCTCTATCCGGACGAGAACGCGATCCCGAAGATCCCGGCCGTGAAGGTCGGCATTCAGCACGACCCCGCGTTGCGCGTGCGGATGTTCCGCAACGGCGAGCTGGTGAGTGCGCTCAACTACGACGGCGCACAGAAGAACGCAGCGAAGACGACGGCGGTGAGTCGCTGGCGCGGCATCGACCTCGAGGAAGGTCCCAACACCTTCGTCGCGGAGCTGCTCGACGCGGACGGACGCATCGTGCTGCGCATCCAGAAGAAGATTCACTCCTCCGGCCCGCCCGTTCGCGCGGAGCTGATGCCGACACTCTCCTCGCTGATTGCGGACGGCCGCATGCCGCCGGTCGTCGCGGTGCGGCTGTTCGATCGCTGGGGCCGGCCGGTGCGCGAGGGGATGAGCGGCCCGCTGCAGGTCGCGGCGCCGCATCGCGCGCGCGAGACGGTGCAGCGTGCGCGCGAGCGCCAGCTGGCCGTTCCCGATCTCGGCGCGACGAGCTTCGTGGTCGGACGAGGCGGCATCGCGCGCGTCGAGCTCGAGCCGACCACGACGACGGGCCGCTTCGAGCTCACGCTGCAGCTCGCGGAGGAGCGACGCGAGGAGATCGAGGGCTGGCTCTCGGCGGGCAAGCGCGAGTTCACGCTCGCCGCGCTCGGCACGGGCGCGCGCGGCTTCGGAGACAACTCCGGCAACGGCGCCGCACGCCGCGCCGCAGGTGTTACGGCGACCGGGCAGGACGGCCGCATCGCGCTGTTCACGAGCGGCAGCGTGCGCGGCGATTGGCAGGTGACGGCCGCCTACGACACCGACTCGAAGACTCGTCTGCCCGACCCGCGCATCCGGAACACGCTCGACACCGAGGAGCACTTCACGCTCTACGGCGACGACACCGAGCAGGGCTACGAGGCGCCGAGCTCCGACGGCGTGTTCCTCAAGCTGCAGCGCGATCGCTTCTACGCGCTTTATGGGGACTACGAGACCGCGCTCGGCGAGACTGAGCTCGCGCGCTACGAGCGCCTCGTGACCGGGCTGAAGAGCGAGTATTACGGCGAAGGGCTGCGCTGGAACGGCTTCGCGACCGACACCGGCCAATCGTTCGCGCGCGACGAGATCCGCGGGAACGGCACGTCAGGCCTCTACCGGCTCTCGCAGGCGCCGATCGTGATCGGCAGCGAGCGCGTGCGGATCGAGGTGCGCGACCGCTTCCGTCCGAGCCGCGTGCTCGAGGTGCGGCCGCTCGTCGCGCAGATCGACTACGACGTCGACCCATTCGGCGGCACGCTGCACTTCCGCGAGCCGGTGCCCGGCCGCGACGCGCAGTTCAATCCGGTCTTCATCGTCGTCGAGTACGAGACCGACGGCGCGGGCGATGCGATCTCGGGCGGCGGGCGCGTCGCGGGCCGCTTCCTGCGCGGTGCGCTCGAGCTCGGCGCGAGCGGGATCCACGAGGGCCGCGGCGCACAGTCGGGCGACCTGGTGGGCCTCGACGCCACTTATCAGGTGGGCGACGCGACCAAGCTGCGCGCGGAGTGGGCGGGCAGCGAGGGCGACGGCCTCAGCGGGACGCAGCGCGGGCTCGCCTGGCTGCTCGCGGCGGAGCATCGCACGGAGAAGGTCGAGCTCGAGGCGTACGCGCGCGAGCAGGAATCGGGCTTCGGGCTCGGCCAGCTCTCGGCGATCGATCAGGGCGCACGCCGGATCGGGCTCGACGGCCGCTACCGCTTCCGCGAGCACTGGAGCCTCACCGGCAGCACGTTCCACGACGAGAACCTGCAGACGGACGACGACCGCCAGATCGCCGAGACGCTGGTCGAGTACGAGGAGCCGAGCCGCGGCGTGCACGCCGGCGCGCGCTACGTGCGCGACTCGGCGCCACTCGCGGCGGCGAACACCGGGCAGCTCCTGCTCGGCGGTCACTACGGATTCTTCGAGCAGCGCCTCGATCTGCGCGCGGGCGCGGAGGTCGGCTTCGGCTCCGAGGGCCCGCACGGCGACTACGCGGATCGCGTCGGCGTCGGCGCAAACTTCAAGGCGACGAAGTGGCTGACCCTGTTCGCGGAGCACGAGCTCACGTTCGGCGACGTGCACCGCGGACAAGACACGCGTGTCGGCGCCGCCGTGACACCCTGGGAAGGCGGTCAGATCACGGGCAGCCTCGGAATGCAGGAGCTGCCGGGCGGCGCGCTCGCGGCGGGCGCGCCCAGTACGAGCGCCGAGTCGGTGACCGTCAGCGGCCGCGAGTACGGTCCGCGCACCTACGCGAACCTCGGCCTCGCGCAGCACTGGAACCTCGCGCAGCACTGGGGCTTCGACTTCGCGGTCGACCGCTCGCAGACGCTGCGCGGCGGCGCGGCGCCGTTCGACGCCGACGTGCCGGTCTACTCGGGCGCGAGCACGGACGACTACACCGCCGTCTCGCTCGGCGCCGGCTACAGCCAGGACGACGTCGCGTTCACGAGCCGCGTCGAGACGCGCATCGGCGATCTCGACGACCAGTGGAGCTTCAGCCTCGGCGCGCTGCGCGAGCGCGACAAGACATCGTACGCGGGTCACATCGAGATGTTCCTCAGCGATCGCAGTGGGCCGGCGGCCGTGAGCGAAGACATCGTGTCGACGCGCTTCTCGCTCGCGTACCGCCCGCTCGACACGCGCTGGATCGTGCTCGAGCAGGTGCAGTTCGAGCACGGACTCTCGAACGGCGGCGGCTTCGACACGCGCGGCAACCGCGTGCTGAATCATCTCAAGCTGAACTGGAGCTGGAACGAACGCACGCAGATCGCGTGGCAGTACTCGGCGAAGTGGGTCGGCGAGCAGATCGACGGTGAGAAGTACGACTCGCTCGGACACTTGTTCGGCGTCGAGGCGCGCTACGACGTGATGCCGGGCTGGGACGTGTCACTCCACGCGCGTGCGCGCCAGCTCGCGTTCGGCGACGCGAGCGACGGGAACTACTCGGTCGGCGCCAGCGTCGGCCGGCTCGTTACGAAGAACGTGTGGGCGAGTGTCGGATACAACGTCGAGGGCTTCAGCGACGCTGACTTCTCGCAGAGTGAGTACACGGCCGAGGGGCCCTACGTGCGGCTGCGGCTGAAGGTCGATCAGGATTCGGTGCGCGAGTGGCTGGATTGGTCGCCGACGCTTGCTTCGCGGGTGATGAGGGTGCTCGCCGCGCGCGATTAGGGGTCGACGGAAGATCGAGGTTCACGCGCGCGCTCCTCGGGTGCCGCTCTCGCTCCGTGGCTCGCCTGTGCACCTGGGTGTACCGGGCTTCGGCGGGCCAAAGCCCTTCGGTCTTCAGGCGTCTCCTGCTGCGCTCTACCTGCGCTGCGAGCAGCACCCCGCCGTCGCGCGCGCGTTCGCTCGCGGGTGGAGGTTCGCGGTCTGGGCGCGGGCAGGGTGCTCGAGCTTCGAACCGAGGCTAGTTAGGGGG
>DASTOI010000429.1:0-6028 GCA_035762585.1 Myxococcota bacterium | reverse complement strand
GCATCCTGAAGTACCTGAACGGAGAGGCGAAGATCTGGCCGATTCCTCTGCCCAGCGCCGAGGTCGCCGCAAAACCTTCCGTGCGCGCGCTTGCGCTCGACGAGATCGCGGCGCGCCTCGGAATCGTGGCACTCGTCGGCGGCGAGCTCGAGATCGCGCAGGGAGCCTTCGACGCCGCGCTCGCCGCGAACCCGACGAACACGGTCGCGCTCGTCGGCGCGGCCGATCTCCACAAGTTCGCTGGGCGCTGGGAGCAGGCGGAACCGCTCTATCTGCGCGCAATCGAGCTCGAGCCTGACAACCCGTACCACAAGCTCGATTACGGCGAGTTCTTCTACGACCGCGCGCGTGCCCCTCACGAGCGGGACATGGCGCAGGCCCAGGCATGGGTCGTCGAGGCCCGGCGGCAATTCGCGCGCAGCTACCAGCTGGACGATTCGATCCCCGAGACCCTGGCGATGAACGGAGCGACCTACCTGGGAGATCCCGATGGCGCGGAGCGCGCCATCGCTTCGCTCGAAGCGGCCAGCGACCTCGCCCCCTCGCAGCCGCAGATCAAGTTCCTGCTGGCGCAAGCGTACGCGCATGCAGAGCGGAAGCACGACGCGCTCCGGCTGATTCGCTCGCTCGTCGCGTGGAGCCATGCCGGCGGGAGCGACGAGGCCACCGCATTCCTGCAGGCGCTCGAAACCGACGCGCAAGCCAGTCCTGACTCGGAGCAGAAGACGCCTTCGGCGACGCCCGCCGAGGAGGGCGCCTCCGCGCCGTGAAGCCGCCGATCGAACCCGCGCGCCGCTCGGTCGCGTAACGCTCCCGCCGCCCGAACTACGGAGCCCACGATGAGACGCCTCGCAGCCTGCGCTGCCGCGCTCGCCCTGTTCGCGTCGTCCTCTCGCGCTGCAGATTCCGTCGAGGCCGTCATCGCGAACGCCCGCGCCGCGCTCGGCGGCGATTCGCTCGATGCGCTCGAGGGCTCGCGCGCGAAGCTGCGCTTCGAGACGCAGGGGCTGCGGGGCAGCGGCGAGCGCATCGAGGACCATCGCAGCGGGCGCTTCGTCGAGCGCGCCGATTTCGGCGTGATCCGATTCGCCGAGGGCTTCGATGGCACGGCGCCATGGTCGATCGAGGGGAACAATCCGGCGCGCGTCGAGCGCGGCGCCGACGCGATGGCCGCCGCGCGCTCGGATGCGTACCGGCGCACGTTCTCGCATCTGACGCGCCGACGCGCGGGCGTGCTCGAGATGAGCGGCGAGCGCACGGAGGGCGCACGCAGATTCGCCGTGCTGCGCGCCGCTCCCGAGAGGGGCCGCGCGTTCGAGCTGTGGCTCGATGCGAAGACGTGGCTGCCCGATCGCGTGATCGAGCAGAGCCCGACCGACACGCTGACGACCACGTACGCCGACTGGCGGCGCGTCGGCGGCGTCGCGTTTCCGTTCGCACTGCGCGAGAGCAACGGCGACGCGAAGTACGACACGCTCGTCACCGTGGAGTCGATCGCGCTCGGCGCGGGCCCGGACGCCGCGGCGTTCGCGGTGCCCGCGCCGCCGCCGCGCGACTTCGGCATCGCGGGCGGCGCCGCCTCCGCGACCGTGCCGTTCGATCTCGCGAACAACCACATCTACGTCGAGGTGAAGCTCGCCGGGCGCGCCGTCACGCTGCTGTGCGACACGGGCGGACTGAACGTCGTCACGCCCGCGCTCGCCAAAGAATTAGGGATCGCGGTCACCGGGCAGCTCGAAGGGCGCGGCGTCGGCGAGCAGAAGGTGGACGTCGGCGTCGCGCAGATTGCGCGCGTCGAGATCGGCGACGCCACGCTCGAGAACCAGACCTTCTACGTGTTCCCGCTCGATTCACTCGCACAGGTGGAGGGCCGCAGCGCGCCCGGCATCGTCGGCTACGAGGTGTTCCGCCGCTTCGTGACGCGCATCGATTACGACGATCGCAAGCTCACGCTGCACGATCCTTCGCGCTTCGCTTATCAGGGCGACGGCGTCGCAGTGCCGATCGCGTTCGACGATCACACGCCGCGCATCGAGGCCGAGCTCGACGGCATCCGCGGCTGGTTCGACCTCGACACGGGCAGCCGCTCGTCGCTGACGCTCGCCGCGCCGTTCGTGAAGCAGCACGGGCTCGCCGCGAAGTACCGAGCGCGCTTCACCGCGACGACCGGCTGGGGCGTCGGCGGCCCGAGCCGCGCCCGGATCGCCCGCGCAAAGAGCCTGCGCTTCGCCGGCCTCGGGGTGCGCGAGCCGGTGGCGAACCTGAGCACGCAGGCGGCGGGCGCGTTCGCCGCGACCGATCTCGCCGGCAACATCGGCGGCGGCATCCTGAAACGCTTCGATCTCGTGCTCGACTACCCGAACGAGCGGATCTTCTTCGAGCCGAATCGCAATTTCGAAGCGCGCGACGTGTTCGATCGCTCGGGGCTCTGGCTGAACGACGCCGGCGACGCGCTGCTCGTGATCGACGTGACCGCCGGCGGGCCGGGCGAGCGCGCCGGCATTCGCGCCGGCGAGCGCGTGCGATCCATCGACGGCGCGAGGATCGCGCCCGGCGCGCTGATTCCGCTGCGCGAGCGCTTCGTCCGCGATCCGCCCGGAACGAAGCTCGAGCTCGAGCTGGAGGGAGAGGACGGCGCGCGGCGCAGCGTGACGCTCACGCTCGCCGATCTGGTGTGATCATGGCTTCCCGCCGAGCTCGCGAAGCAATTCCTCGGCGCCGTACACCTGCGCGAGCGCCGCGCGCAGCATCGCCGGGTGGACCGCGATTGCGCGGTTCTTCTCGGCGTCGAACCAATAATCACCCGAGATCGAGTGGATGTTGCCGTCGAACAGCACGCCGACGAGCTTGCCGCTCGCGTCGATCAACGGGCTGCCGGAGTTGCCGCCGACGATGTCGTTGTCGGTCGAGAGGCACACCGGCGTCTGCGGATCGAGCGCGGCGCGCGCGCGCTGCCAGCTCTCCGGCACGAGGAAGGGCCGCGCGCCGGTCGCGCGTTCGAACAGCCGCGCGAGCCGCGTGAACGGCTCGAGCTGCATACCCTGCTCGCGCCACGCGGCGACGCGGCCCGGGTTCAGGCGGAGCGTGAACGTCGCGTCGGGATACGTGCTCGTGCCGAGCGCTGCGAAGCGCGCCGCCGCGATGCGCTCCGACGCCAGCGCGAGCGGCGCCTCGACCGCGTCCTCGTAGCGCTTGCGGATCGCGCGCGCGTCCGCGTCGACGGCGCGCGCGAGCGCGATGAGCGGATCCTCGGACGCCGCGATCGCCGCCGCGCCGCCGTCCCAGAGGCGCTTGCGGAGCCCCGCGTCGGCGAGCTTCGACTCGCGCACGAGACGCTCCGCGAGCGTGGCCGGCGACTCGCGCGCGAGCAGCTTGCGCACGAGCGGATGGTCGGGGCCGAGCCACTCGCGCATGCGCTCCAGCGCGAACCTCAGCCGCAGCTGCTCGAGCTCCGGATAGATCGGCGCTGGCGCCGCGACCTGGTGCGCGAGCTGCGGCAGCGCGGCGTCGACGTACTCGCGCAGCCGCTGCGCGTTCGGCTTCGCGCGCTCCGCGGCCGCGCGCACGAGCACGCGCGCGAAGAAGAACTGCTCGCTGCCGAAGCCGAGCCCGCGCTCGAGGAACGCGTACGGGAGCGCGATCTCGCGCTGGCGCTCCATCGCAGCGGCCGCCTCCGCCCACGGATCGCCCGCGCCGGCGTACGACTTTCGCAGCGCCGCCTCGGCCGCGGCCTTCTTCGCGAGCTGCGCCTCGTCGTGCAGCGCGTCGAGCAGCTTGCGGCGCACCTTCAGCGAGTTCTCGAGCGAGTGGAGGAGCGGAGCCGAGATGCGCGCCGCCTCGTCGCTGCTGCTCCCGAACTGGATCAAGCGCCCGCGCAGCTCCGATGCGCCGAGCAGCCCGAACGGCAGCGTGACGTCGCGCTCGAAACGCAGCTCGGCGGTCGTGAGCAGCCGCGACGTCGTGCCGGGATGTCCCGAGACGAACACGCTCTCGCCGGCTCGCGGCCCTGAGAAATCGATCTGCAGCGGCTGCGGCGTGCGCGCGGGCTTGCCGTTCGCGTACGCGCGCAGGATCGCGGCGTCGAGCGCCCAGCGCGGGAACTGGAAGTTGTCGGGATCGCCGCCGAACGACGCGATCGCGTGCTCGGGCGCGAACACGATGCGGAGCTCGTCGTAGCGCCGGTACTTGTAGAGGAAGTACCGCCCGCCCTGATAGAGCGTGACGGCCTCACACTTGAGGCCGGCCTTCGCGTTCGCGTCCTCGCACGCCTGCTCGAGCTCGGTGAGCGCCTGCTTGCGCGCCTCGTTGGCGGCCTTCTCCGCCTTGCCCGCGATCGCGGCGGCGACGCGCGGCGTCACGTTCTCCATCTCGACGAGCACGTCGGCGTATTGGGCCGGGCAGACGCGCTCCTCGCTGCGCCGCTTCGCGAGAAAGCCCGCGTCGTTCAGGCTGTGCGCGCGCGTCGACAGGTCCGCGAGACAGCCCGCGACGCAGTGCTGATTCGTGAGGATCAAGCCATCGCGCGAGACGAAGGCGCCGGTGCAGCCGGCCGAGAGCCGCACGGTGGCGCCGCGCACGCGATCGAGCCACGCGGGGGAGATCCGCACGCCGTGCTCTCGCTCGATCTTCGCCGCGGGGTAACCGTCGAACGTCCACATGCCCTCGTCCGCCAGCGCGGGAGCGCAGAGCGAGAAGGTGAGCGCGAGAAGGGGCGCGAACCGGCCGACCATGGAGCCTCCGTCGATGAGCCGTCGGCCGGCGGCCGAGCGTCGCTGTCGACGCGCGAACCTAACGCCTCGATCGCGCCGCCCAAGACCGATCGCGCGTCGAGGCGGGAGCGGGCCGGATGCGGGGTCCCCGGCCTAATCCCTTCGCAGCGGAAGCTCGTTCTGCCCGTGGCCCTGATAGACGTTCAGTCGGTTGTAGAGCGTCTTCAGGCTGATGCCGAGTGTGTCCGCCGTTCGAGCCTTGTTGCCGCTGTGAGCTTCCAGCATCCCGAGAATCACCTGCCGCTCCACCTCGGCCAGCGTCGACCCGATCGCGACGCGCAGCGTGCCTTGCTCGCAGCCGCTCGCCCGTGAGGCGACTCTGGGAGGCGGCAAGTCGTCGACGTCGATCAGATCGTCGGCGAGGATCGCGGCGCATTCGACGGCGTTCATCAGCTCGCGCACGTTGCCGGGCCAAGCCGAGCTCTGAATCACCTCGAGCGCGCGCGGAGTGAATCGCTTTGCGCCGCCGTCGCGCGCATTCAGGCGATCGAGAAAATGCTGCGCGAGCAGCGTCACGTCCTTTCCTCGTTCTCGAAGCGGCGGCAGCTGGATCGGAAAAACGTTCAGCCGGTAGAACAGGTCCTCGCGAAGAGTCTTCGTCGCGACCGCTGCGAGCGGATCGCGGTTCGACGCTGCCAGGATGCGCACGTCGACCTGCAGCTCCTCGGTGGCGCCCACGCGCGTCACGGTCCCGCTCTCGAGGACCCGCAGCAGCTTCACCTGAAGCTCGAGCGGCATCTCGGTGATCTCGTCGAGAAAGAGCGTTCCGCGATTGGCGCGCTCGAAGTATCCGCGGCGCCCGCGTGTGGCCCCGGTGAAGCTCCCCCGCTCGTGGCCGAACAGCTCGCTCTCGATCAAGCCGGAAGAGAGCGCTCCGCAGTTCACCGCGAGGAACGGACGCGTCCGGCGGCGACCCGAGCTGTGAATCGTCCGAGCGACGAGCTCCTTGCCGGTGCCGCTCTCGCCGCTCACGAGAACGGGAGCGTCTGTCCCGGCGACACGCGCGATCAGGCGATGAACTCGGCGCATCGCGGCGGATCCACTGACCATTGCGCCCAGCCGCTCGCGTGGATCCGAGGTTCGGCGCGAAGCGTCTGAGTCGAGGGCGCAGACGCTTCTCAGATTGCGGAGCGCGCGCGTCGGCCCTCGGAACGCGCTCGAGCCGTCGAACAACGGGTCCCTCGCCGCTGGCCCGCCGCGTGAGAAGTCGGTTGCGCTGCGCATGAGCAGGGTGGGCGCAACCTCCTCCGTCTCTACCT
>DASTOI010000428.1:0-5202 GCA_035762585.1 Myxococcota bacterium | reverse complement strand
GCGAGCTGCACCGGCGTGATCGACACGACGCCGCGCTTCGCGGCGACCACGTCCGCGCGCCGCAGGCTCGCGTCGCTGCGCCGCACCATCCCACCGAACTCGTGGTAGAAGACGCCGGGCGCGCGCTCGAAGAACACGCGGTCGTAGCCGACGCGCCCGAGCTCCGTGACCTCGCGCGGCGTCTCGGGCCCCGCGCCGAACGCGAAGTTCACGTTCAGCAGATCGGCGCCGCGCGGCATCCCGCGCTCGAGCACGACCGCGACGATCTCCGCCGAGAGCGCCGCCGCGCGCTCCCAGCCCGGCGTTGCGGCCGGCGTGCGCGCTTCCGCCGCCCAAGCGTCGTGCTTCTCGAGCACGCCCGCCGACAGCGCGATCGCCGGCAGCCCCGCGATCCAGCCTTCGGTCGCGCCGCCGACCGTCCCGCTCGACATGAAGAACGCGAGCCCGTGGTTGAAGCCGAGATTGATGCCCGAGACGACGAGCCGCGGCCGCTCGTCGAACAGCGCGTGCACGCCGAGCTGCGTGCAGTCCGCCGGCGATCCGCTCGTCCGCCAAATCTCACAGCCATCGCGATCCGCGCGCTCGACAGCGACGTCCTCCCAGCGCGTGATCGCCTTCGCGATCCAGGACCGCTCCCGATCCGGCACGACCGCGCGCACTCGTCCGAGCTTCCCGAGTGCAGCGATCAACGGCACTAACGACGGCGATCCATAGCCATCGTCGTTCGTAACAAGTATGAAGCTCACGCTCTTCCCCATCCGAGAACGAGAACAAGAAAGCGGCGCGCAGGCTACCGCGCGCGCAACGCAACCAGCGAGCGACACGCGAAGCGTCGCGGGAGGCGCGGCTCAAAGCCGCGCCGATCCGCGCCTCTCCACAAGAAAGTCCGGACCCGAGCCGAGCACGAGCAGCCGCGGCGGGGCCGGTGCGCGCGACGGTCGGGTGCCGCTCGCAGCGCAGGTCAAGCGCAGCAGGAAACGCCTGAAGACCGAAGGGCCTTGGCCCAGCCATGCCCGGTACGCCCAGGTACACAGGCGAGCCACGGAGCGAGAGCGGCACCCGAGGAGCGCGCCCCGGCCCCGCCGCGGCGGCGCCGCCCGCCCAAGCTGCCCACCGCCCGCGACAACTCCGCGCTCGCTCAGGCCTCGCCGGAGAGCAGCGCCCTCCCGATCACCTTCAGCTCGAGGATCGGCTTCACCCCTTCGAAGATCGGCAGCACCTGCGCGTCCACGACGTACCGGCTGATCGGATACTCCTCGGCGTACCCCCAGCCGCCGTGCATCAGCTGCCCCTGCTGCGCGACCTCGACCGCGATGTCGCACGCGAGCAGCTTCGCCTGCGCCGCGAGCGGTGCGGCCTTGCGCTCGTCTTCGTCGAACGCGCGCGCCGCTGCGTACGTGATCGCGCGTGCGGCCAGCAACCGGGAGGCCATGCGCCCGAGCGTGTACTGCGTCAGCTGGAACTCGGCGATCGGTCGCCCGAACTGGCTGCGCCCGGCGACGTACTTCGCGGTCTCCTCGAGCGCCGCTTGCGAGAGGCCGCATGCGCGCCCGCCGGTCTGCAGCCGCCCGGCGCCGAAGCCCGCCATCTGCAGGTAGAACCCGCGGCCGAGGCCCCCCTCGCCGCCGACCAAGTTCTCGCCCGGCACGAAGTAGTTCTCGAAGTTGAGCGTGAACGAGTGCATGCCGCGGTAGCCGGGCGTCGCGTCCGCCTTGCCGGCGAGCCGCCCGCCGCTCGGCTGGCGCATCTCGAATGCGTGCCCCGCAAAGCGGTCCTTCGGCACGATGAACAGCGAGAGGCCGCGCGCCGCTTTCGCGGGATCGGGATCGGTGCGCGCGAGCAGCGCGAGCACGTCCGCGCGTGCGGCGAACGTGCACCACGCCTTCGGGCCGTTGATCAGCCAACCGTCGTGCGCGCCCGCGCTGCCGCGCGTCGCGCGGCACTTCACCCCCGCGACGTCGCTGCCGATGTCAGGCTCGGTGACCGAGACGCCGACCATCACCTCACCCGATGCGAGCTTGGGCAGCCAGGTGTTCTTTTGTTCCTCGGTGCCGCCTTGCAGCAGCGCCTTGGTCAAGATCTCGGGCCGAGTGATTAGGGAGCCCGCGCCCGCGAGCGAGGCCCGCGAAAGCTCCTCGGTGGTGAGGATCATCGCGAGGTTGCCGAGCTCGTGGCCGCCGTACTGCTCGGGAATCGACAACCCGAAGTACCCGAGCTCGCCCATCTTGCGGATCAGCTCGTCCGGGATGTCCTCGTCGCGCCGGTGGATGCGCTCGGCGTGTGGCAGCACTTCCTGCATCGCGAACTCGCGCACCGAGGCGCGCACTTGCTCGAGCACTTCGTCGAGCGGCGGCTCGGTGCGACCGCGCGCCTCGATCGCGTGCGCGCCGACGCGACGCACGCGGGTCTCGCTCGCGAGGACGCGCAAGCTGGCGCGCACGCGCTCAGGGAATGCGGCCTCGAGCGCCGTCTCGCCGAGGCCGAGCTCGTCGACCAGCGGCTCGAGACGCGCACGCGCGGAGGCGACGAGCTCGCAGACCGCGACGCCAGCGCTCAGCTCGAGCAGCTCGTTGCTGCGTCCTTCGGCGCGGAGCCCGTTCACGAGCGCGAGCGTCTCGCTCGCTGCGCGCACCTCGGTTGCGGCGTACGCCACCCGCTCGGTCAACACCTGGCGCTCGTCGATCGTCTTGCCCTGATCGGTGAGGCTTCGCGCCCGATCGAGCACCGGCTCGATCCACCTGCGGCCCGCGCTCTCGACGGATGCTGCGGCAGACAGCTGCAGACTCCCGGATCCGGAGTCGTCCCCGGCGGTCATGTTTTGTGATTCCTCTCACAACTCTTGGCAAGGAACGTCGTAGGATACTCGCGCCTTGCCGGCGGTCCGCCGGAAGTGACTACAAATAAGTGAGGAGAGGAAATGTCCAAGGGTTCGCTTCGCCTCGTGTTCGGGGCGACGCTGGTTGGTTCGCTTCTGGTGTTCTCCGCCTGCCCGAGCCAAGAGCAGGCATCCGATGCGGCGGCGGATGCCGCGGCCACCGCGTCCGATGCGGCGGACGAGGCAGCGGCGGCGGCCGACACGGCTGGTGACGCGGCGGCTGATGCAGCCGATGCCGTGGGCGACGCGGCCACCGAGACCGGCGATGCGGCAGCTGACGCCGCGGCGGGCGCTGCGGACGCGGCAGCCGGTGCTGCGGACGCGGCTTCGGACGCAGCCGATGCGGCCGCGGGCGCTGCAGACGAGGCGGCCGACGCGACCGCCGATCCGGTCGAGTAGCGAACGCTCCTCGATTCGATCTGGGAGGGGCGTCGTCGCGAAAGCGGCGGCGCCCCTTCTATCTTTGGCGCCCTCGGTGTCGCCAAAGCTCCCCTTGCGCGGCGCGGCGCACGAACGCGCTCACGCGCGCACCAGATCGAGAAGCCGCTCCACGATCGCTGGGCTGCCGAACACGAGGCCGATGCCATGCCCGTTCGGCCCGGGCGGGATCACGACGCAGCTTCCGCCCGCCTCGGGAATGAGCGCCTGGGTCGCCGCGGCGTCCCACGGATTCAGGTTGACGTCGACCATCGCCGCGACGCCACCGTTCAGCACCTGGGCATGACCGAACGCGTCCGTGTATCCGCGGAGGAGCCGAGTTTCCGCAGCGAGCCGCGTCCACGCGGGCTTCCTTCCGAACAGCTCGAACGCGAACGGGTCACCATGCGACACGAGCGCGCGCGAAAAGTCGGTCTCGCGCGAGCAGCGCACCGGCGCGCCGTTCCTGCGTACGCCGCCGCCTCGGTGTCCGCAGGTGCGCTCAGCAAGCGAGGGTAGGTCGATCAGCCCCAGCACCGGCTCGCCCTCGTCGATCAGCGCGATCAGCGTTCCGTACAGCGGAAGCCCGCGGGAGAATGCGATCGTGCCGTCGATCGGGTCGACGATCCAGCCGCGGCGGCTCACGTCGCCATCGGCGCCGTACTCCTCGCCGAGGATCGCGAGCTCGGGATCGAAGCGCCGCAGCACTTCGCGCAGCGCGCGCTCGGCGGCGCGGTCCGCCTCGGTGACCGGCGAGCCGTCTCGCTTGGTCTCGACCGCGACCGCGCGGAAGCGCGGCAGAATCTCGCGGCGCGCGGCGTCGGCCGCCGCCTCCGCGCAGCGCAGCGCCCCGGCCAAGTCGAGCGGCGGCATTTGTTATTGGAGATCGGCGAGCGGCGCGCTCGTCAGCTCGTAGCCGGCCTCGGCCGGGATCACCATGCGCTTCTCGCCGCCGTGTTCTTCGATGCGCGGAAGCACGGTCACGACGGGCGCGCTGCGCGCCGCCGCGATCGCGTCCGCCACGCGGTCGGAGCGGCCGAGTTTTCGCACCTGCATGTAGGTAGGGAAGATGATCGTGCGGCGGCCGGCCGCGCGTTCGGCGGCGGCATCCGCTGGGCGCGTCCAGACGGAGTCGACCGACTCGCCGCCGTCGTGGACCGCGAGTTGGTCCGGCGGCGCCGCGACGAGGAAGAAGTGCGTGTCGAACCGCTTCGGCATGAACTCCGGCGTGATCCAGTGCGCGAACGGCAGGAGGACGTCGTTCGCGAGGCGCAGGCCTTCCCGCTCGACGACCTCGCGCAGCGTGCGCTCGCCGGCGTTCAGCGCCGCGCGATGGCGCTGCTCGATCGGCGCGAGCTGCGCTCCAGACACGAGCGCGTGGCTGCCGGCAGGTCGCGCGAGCAACACGCCGCACTCCTCGAAGGTCTCGCGGATAGCCGCGACGTGAACCGGACGCAGCGCGTCGCTGACGGGGCCGTCGCACAGCGCGGCGAGCGCGGGGTCGGCATCCGCCGCGTCGACCTTTCCACCGGGGAACACCATCGCGCCGGTCGCGAAGTCGATCTGGTGATGGCGCTGCACCATGAAGACCTCGAGCCCGCACGCGCCGTCGCGTACGAGCAAGATCGTCGCGGACGGCTTCGCCTCGGGCGGCGGCTTCATGAGCGCTCCGCTGCAGTTAAGGTGGCGGAGCATGGCCGCGACGAGTTTGCATGTCGAGACGCACGGCGCGGGCCCGGGTCTGGTGCTCGCGCACGGCTTCGGCGGCAGCGCCCGCAACTGGCGGCCGCAGCTGCGCGCGCTGAAGGACGCGTACCGGCTCCACGTGTACGACGCGCGCGGACATGCGCGCAGCCCGCGGATCGATCGCGCCGCCGACGCCCGGGCGCAGGCCGTGGTCGCGGACTTCG
>DASTOI010000427.1:0-2105 GCA_035762585.1 Myxococcota bacterium | reverse complement strand
GACGGCTCGCTGCGCTTCATCGAGGAATGGGGGACGCTCGAGCGCGATGCGGCGGGGCGGCCGCTCTTACTGCGAGGCATTTCGATCGACGTGACCGAGCGCGAGCAGGTCGCGAGCGCGCTGCGCGAGAGCGAAGAGCGGCTGCGCCTCAGCGCCGAAGCGGCGGCGATCGGGACCTTTGCGGTCGACTTCGCGGCGGGCGCGATCCGCTACTCGCCCGAGGCGTGCGACATATTAGGGCTGCCGCGAGGCCTCGAGCACGCGCTCACGCAGCCGGACGAGCTCGTTCACGAGGCGGACCGCGCCGCGCTGCGGAGCGCCGTGCTGCACGCGCTCGATCCGCGCGGCGATCGCGAGCTGCGCGGCGAGGCGCGCATCTCGCGCGGAGACGAGACGCGCTGGCTCTCGTTCCGCGGCCGCGTCGAGTTTCGCGACGAGGCGGGCAGCGCGACGCCGTCGCGCGCGCTCGGCGCGATCCTCGACATCACCGAGCAGAAGCGCGCGCTGCTCGCGCTGCGCGCGAGCGAGGAGCAGCGGCGTCTCGCGTTCGAGGCGAACCGCGTCGGCACGTTCGTCGCGGAGCTCGGAAAGCAGCGCGTCGAGATCTCGTCCGAGCTGCGCGCGCTGCTCGAGATTCCGGGCGACGCGCCCGTCTCGACGCAGGCCGCGATGGCGCTGATCGAAGCGAGCGATCTGGAGGAGCTGCGCCGGCGTTTCGCGCGCGCGATCGCCGGGGAGGGCGGCGGCCGCGTCAGCATCGACATCCGCGTCGGCGCGCGGCCGCGCTGGCTCGCGTTCAACGCCCAGGTGGAGTTCCGCGAGGACGCCGCGGGCCGCGTGCCGGTGCGCGTCAGCGGCGTCGCGATCGACGTCACCGAGCGCAAACGCGCGGAGCTCCAGCTGCGCGACGGCGAGAAGCTGCTGCGCGCGTTCGTCAATAACAGCGCGGCGATCGCGTGGATGAAGGACGAGCGCGGGAAGTACGTCTTCGTCAGCGAGAACTTCCAGCGGCTGCTGCAGGGCGGTGGACGCGCGCTCGGCAAGAGCGACCGCGAGCTGTGGCCTGAGGAGATCGCGAGCGAGCACGCGCGCAGCGACCGCACGGTGCTGGAGGCCTTTGTCTCGCGCGAGGGGATCGAGCGGATGCCCGCGGCCGACGGCGGCGAGACGTGGTGGCGCACCGCGAAGTTCCCATTCCGCGATCCGGAGGGCCGTTGCTACGTGGGCGGGATCGCGGTCGACGTGAGCGCCGAGCGCCGCGCGGAAGAGCAGCTGCGCGAAGCCGATCGCCGCAAGGACCGCTTTCTCGCGACGCTCGCGCACGAGCTGCGCAGCCCGCTCGCCCCGCTGCTGAACGCGGCGAAGCTGCTCGAGCACGAAGGCTTGCCCGAAGCGGAGCTGCGCTACTGCCGCGAGCTCATCGGCCGCCAGGTCGAGCAGATCTCGCGGTTGCTCGACGACCTGCTCGACGTCTCGCGCATCACGCTCGGCAAAGTCGCGCTGCGCCGGCGCCCGGTCGAGCTCGCGGTCGTCGCGCAGCGCGCGCTCGAGATGGTGCAGCCGCTCGCGGACACGCGCGCGCACAAGCTCGAGGTGCGGCTGCCGGCGACGCCGATCTGGCTCGACGCGGATCTCACGCGGCTCGTCCAGGTGTTCTCGAATCTGCTCGGGAACTCGGTGCGCTACACGCCGCCCGGCGGCTCGATCACGCTGGATGCGGAATGCGTCGGCGAGAACGTGCGCGTGCGCGTTCGCGACGACGGCGAGGGCATCGCGCCCGAGGACCTCCCGCGCATCTTCGAGATGTTCGGGACTGCGCCGGGCGCGAACGGACGCTCCCGCGAGGGGCTCGGCATCGGGCTCGCGCTCGCGCGCGGGCTGATCGAGCTGCACGGCGGACAGCTGACGGGCGCGAGCGACGGGATCGGCCGCGGCGCGGAGTTCTGCGTGCTGCTGCCAGTGTTGATGGCTCCGCCCGCGGGTGTCGAGGGGAGCGGCGGGCGCACGCGCGAACCTTCCCCGGCGCGAACGCAGCCGCGGCGCGTGCTCGTCGCGGACGATCTCCGCGACAGCGCGGACAGCATGACGATCGTGCTGCAGCTCGC
>DASTOI010000426.1:0-3177 GCA_035762585.1 Myxococcota bacterium | reverse complement strand
CCGCCAGCAGCGTCACGCTGTGGCCGACGGTGAACGCGGTGATCGCGACGACGAGGCGGCGCGTTCGGCCGAGTAGCAGCGTGAGGCCCGCGACGAACAGCAGGTGATCGAGCCCGCTCCACAGGTGCGCGATGCCGAGGCGCGCGTAGCTCGCGAGCACCGCCGGCCAGCGCTCCCGCGCCGGGACGACGAGCGAGGGCGCCGCTGCGCTCAGGATCGCGCGCACCTCGCGCCCGTCCGCGAGCGAGACGTGCACGAGGGCGTCGATGCCGCCGCCCTCGAGCCCGTCGACGCGCAGCTCGCGCCCGACCAACGGGCCGGCGCACGCGAGCGTCCACTGAACGACGATCGCGTCGGCGTCGAGGCGCGTGACCGGATCGCCCGCGATCGGGCACGGCAGCGCGGGCGCGAGGCGCACGCCGCGCGGCACCACGGCCGAGATCTTCCACAGCGCGTTCACCTCGCCGTGCGCGCGCTCGCGCAGCTCGAGATAGGCCGGCGCGAGATTGTGCGCCCCCGCCGGCACCGCGACCAGCACAAGAACGGGGACGTTCTTTAAGAAACTAAGAAACTTGCGCACAGGGTTGGCCCGACGGTCGACCGCGAACAGAATCGCGCGGCAACTACTTAACTTCTTAAGGAACGTCCCCGTCATCGAGGGAGGCCGTGGCGGGCGCGCAGCTCGGCGAGCGCTTCTTCGATGGCGCGCGCGCCGCGCTCGGCGAGCAGCGCCTCGCGCACTTCGCCGCGCACGACGGCGAGCGGGCTCGCGCGCGCGGCGCCGTGATCGTGTACGTAGACGCGATGCCAGCCGAAGCTCGACTCGAGCGGCGCGCTCCATGCGCCGGGCTCCAGCGCGAACACCGCGTCCGCGAACGCGGCGCCGAGCTGGCGCGCGAGCTCGTCGTGCGCGAGCGCCGGAAGCGTTGCGGCGAACGGCAGCGGCTCGCCGAGCGCGAGCTCGCCGGCGGGCCGCGGCGGGAGCTGCGCGCTCACCGCCTCGGCGCGCTCGCGCGTCGCGAAGTAGAGCTGCGTCGCGCGCACGCGCGCGGGCTCGGTCCAGCGCTCCGGGTGCGCAGCCAGATGCGCCGCGAGCTCGGCCTCGCTCGGCTCCGCGGCGCGCCCGCGGTCCGCGAGTGCGAGCCGCATCTTCTGCACGAGCCGGCGCTGCACGACGATGTCGCTCTCGTGCATGCCGAGCGCGAGCGCCTCGCGCACCAGCTCCGCCTCGCTGCGCCCGCGCGCCCCCTCGGCGAACGCGAGGTTCATCGCGAGGCGGCGTCGCACCACCGCGTCGCTCTCGTGGAGCCGCCGCGCGAGCGCCTCGCGCAATAACAGCTCGTCGTCGCTGACCGCGGCGCCGGCCGGAAACGCAGCCGGCGCGCGCAGCCGATCGACGACGCCGCGGTCGAGCGCGAACAGCGCCGCGCCGAGCAGCGCGAAGCGCAGCAGCGGGCGCCTCACGCGCCCGGAGCCCGCGCTGGGGTCTTCGAGGCGCTCTCCTCCGGCGACACCCAGATCGGCGACGTCCAGGCGCGCTCCTGGATCACCGGCTGGTGCTCCGGCGCGCAGCAGCCGGCCAGCTCCTCGGGGACGCTCTCGGGCTGGCTGCAGTCGACGCGCCTGGCGACGCAGACGCGCTGGCTCCACCGGCAGGAGGGATTCTCGAGCACACGGGCGTAATAGAAGGCGTGCTCGCGCGCATCGAACGCGGGGTCCTGCCAGACCGTGCACAGGCGCGCGTGACCGTGGCCGTGCGGCTGACACGTGCGCGTGTCGACGCCGGCGCCGGTCGCGCCGCCGGCGACGAGCGCGACGCGCTCGTGGGTCGCGCCGCTCGCGTCGCGCCAGCCCTTCACGATCTCGATGCGCTCGAGGTCGAGGCCGGGCTCCGCGCGCGTGCCGGGGTCCTTGGTCGCGAGCACCGCGAAGCGCGCCGGCGCGCTCTGCGGGCCCGCGCGCAGCTCGCCGCCCATCGGCACGCCGAGCCGGTATCCGTGCGCGACGAATGCCGGGTCGGCGCACGCGTCCTCCGGCAATCCGAAGCCGCCGAAGAAGCGCACGACCGGCCGCGTGCCGCTCGTGCCGTACGCCTCGCGGCGCTGCATCGCGGCGAACAGCGCATCGCGCGAATTCTCCTCGGCCCATAACACCGCGAGACCGCCCGGGTTGAACTCGAGCGCATCGGGCAGCCCCGCCGGCAGCTCGCTCGCGTCGGCGGCTCCGGCGCCGCCGTGGCCGGGGAAATCGCGCTCGCTCGCGAGCCCGGGCGCGCCGAGGTGCGTGTCGGTGCTCGCGATCAGGCCGAAGCGGAACGGATTCGCTCCCAGCTCGGCCTGATGAGCGAGCCCGCGCTTCAGCGCGTCGCGCGCGTACTGCCCGCGCTGCGGCGGCGCGCGCCGGCTGTCCAGGTAGCGCCCGCCGAAGTTGTCGTACGGCAGCTTTTCGAAGCCGCACGCCTCGTCGGTCGTCTCTCCGCCTAACAAGCACTCCGAATCGCCTTTGTGCTGCATCACCTCGACGAGCGGCTCCCAGCGCGCGCGGATGCGCGCTTCCTCGGCGTCGATCTCGGCACCGAGCGCGCGCGCCGAGCGGAACATCAGCCCGCCGTCGAGGTTCGAGTTGTGCGGGATCGTCAGCACCTCGCAGCCCGGCGTCGCGCCCGTGCACTCGCGCTCGAGCTGCTCCCACAGCGCGGCCGCGTTCGGCCCCGTCTCCATCGTGCTGATCGGGAGCTTCGGGACGCGCTCGTTCCGGAAGATCACGTTGCGGTGCAGGTTCTTCCCGTTGTCGGCGCTGCTCGTCCACTCGTAGCCGACGAAGCTCGTGAAGCGGCACGCCGCGCTGCGGTCGTACGCCTCCTCGGCGGCGGCCTGCGTGTCGCGCCAGACGTGCTGCGCCGCGTCGAGGCAGCCCGCGCCGTTCTCGCCGCAGAAATCGAAGCGCTCGCCGCCGGACGAGTACGCGGCGTTCATTACGAAGAACGCCGCGCGCGGCCAGCCGCGATACAGCCGGCAGACGAGCGCGTCGTGGCCGGGCGCGCCGGGCGTGCGACAGATGTGCACCTCGCCGATCTGCTCCGCGTGATCGGTGATCGCCGCGAAATCGAGCGGTTGCTCGAGCCGCACGTTGCGCAGCGAGGAGCCGTCGTCGCGCCACGGCTGGATCGCGATCGCG
>DASTOI010000425.1:0-2759 GCA_035762585.1 Myxococcota bacterium | reverse complement strand
CGCGCTCGCGCGCGTCCGCGCCGCGCTCGCGCCATTCGCGGCGCGCGGCGTCGCGATCGCCGGCGCCGAGCCGGAGCGCGCCGTCGAGTGGTCCGAGGAGTGGAAGCGCGGGCTCGGGCCGGTCGTGATCTCGCCGCGCCTGCTGGTGCGTCCGCCGTTCGCGCGCGCGCCCGCGGGCTTCGCGGGCCGGGAGCTCGTGATCGACCCGGGCCAGGCGTTCGGCACAGGCGGCCATGCGACGACACGGCTCGCGCTCGCGGGGCTCGACGCGCTGCCATCGCCGGCGCTGCACGGCGCGCACGTGCTCGACGTCGGCTGCGGCAGCGGCGTGCTCGCGCTCGCCGCGCTCGCGCTCGGCGCCGCGCGCGCGACCGGTTGCGATCTCGACCCGCTCGCGACCGAGGCCGCCGCGGTCGCGGCGCGCGAGAACGGCCTCGCCGAGCAGGCGCGCTGGGTGACCGGCTCTTCGGCAGCGCTCTCCGGTCGTTACGACGGCATCGTCGCGAACCTGATCCGCAGCGAGCTGACGCCGCTGCTCGCGGACTTCGCGCGCCTCGCGAAGCCGGGCGCGTGGCTCGTGCTCGCGGGCTTGCTCGCGAGCGAGCGCGACGCGATGCGCGGGGCGCTCGCGCGCGCCGGCATTCGCGTCCTCGGGGAATGCGAGGAGACGGACGCGACCGGCGATGCGTGGCTCGGGCTCCGCTGCGAGCGCAGTGATTAGGCGCCCGCCGCTCCGGAACGATCGCCCTTCGACTGCGCCGCCAGCAGCTCGCGCAGCGTCTCGTCGAGCGCGCGCTGCGGCCGCCAGCCCGTCGCGGCTCGCAGCTTCGCCGCGCTGCCGATCGTGGCGTCGGGCGCGCGCTGCGGATCGCTCGTCGCGACGATCTCCGGCGCGATGGCGGCGAGCCGGCAGAGGCGCTGCGCGAGCTCGAGCATCGAGACCGGTTCGCCGCGCGCGATGTTGTAAGCGCCGGCCGGCACGCGCGGATCGAGCAGCGCGAGGTAGGCGTCGACGACATCCTCCACGTCCAGGAAGTCGCGCTGCGATTCGGGATTCGCGAGCGTGAGGCGCGGCGCGCTCCGACCCGCGGCGATCGCGGCGACGTCGCGTGCGAGCCGCGCCTCGACGTACGCCGCGGGTCGCCCGGCGCCGGTGTGATTGAACGGACGCGCGCGCACGACGGCGAGGCCGCGCTGCGCGTACGCGGCGCCGAGCGCATCCGCGGCGGCCTTGGTGCGCGCATAAGCAGTCGCGGGCCGAAGCGGCGCGCTCTCGTCGAAGCCCGCGCTGCCCCGCGGCGCCGCGCCATAGATCGCGGCGCTCGTCACGAGCAGCACGCGCGCGCGCGGCGCCGCGTGCAGCGCGGAGTCGAGCACCGCGCGCGCGCCGAGGGCATTCACGCGGAACGCGCGCAGCGGGTCGGCCTCCGCGTCCGGCACCGACGAGATCGCGGCGAGGTGCACGATCGCTTCGGGTCGCGCCGCGTCGATCGCTTCGCGCACGCGCGCGGCGTCGCTGACGTCGAGCTCGCCGTCGTGCGCGCACAGCTCGTCGCCGCGCGCCGCGAGCCGCGCACACAGCCGCGTTCCTACGAATCCCGCGGCGCCGGTCACGAATACGCGCATGGGTCGCTCGCCGCGCGTCAGTCGCTCGGCAGCTCCTTGCTCGGGCGGCCGGTCCAGCGCGGCGCGCGCTTCTCGAGGAAGTGCGCGATGCCTTCGCGCGTATCGGGATGGGCGCCGAGCCACGCGAACGGCGGACCCTCGCGCGCCATCATCGCCGGCGCATCGAGCGCGATGCCCTCCCACAGCAGGCGCTTGCTCATCGCGACCGCGAGCGGCGCCGCGAGCGCGAACTCGCGCGCCTTCGCGAGCGCGACGGGCAGCACCTCGGAGGCGGGCAGCGCCCGCGACGCGAGCCCGAGCTCGGCCGCCTCGCGGCCGCTGAGCTGGCGCCCCGTCAGTAATAGATCTGCTGCGCGCGAGAAGCCGATCACGCGCGGCAGGAGCGTGTGCGACGCGAGCTCGGGGAGCACGCCGCGGCGAACGAACGCGAACTGGAGCTTCGCGTCTTCGGCGACGAAGCGGATGTCGCAGGTGAGCGGCAGGGTGATGCCGACGCCGATCGCGTGCCCGTTGATCGCGGCGACGACCGGCTTGTGCAGCATGAACGGCCACATCACCGCCTGCGCTCTCGTGCCCGCGACCGCACCCCCTTCGCGCGGCTTGAAGGTGTCGCCGCCGCCGCCGAGATCGGCGCCGGCGCAGAACGCGCGGCCGGCGCCGGTGAGCACGACCGCGCGCACGTCGTCGTCCGCGTCGCACGCGCGCAGCGCCGCGTCCAGCCCGGCCGCCATCGCGCCGTTCCACGCGTTCATCGCTTCCGGCCGGTTCAGCGTCACGGTCGCGACGCCGTCCTCGATGCTGAGCCGTACGGCGTCGCTCACAGCGCTTCTCCTCTCTCGATGTTCGCGGGAGCGCTCTCGGGCGCGGCAGCCGCCGGCGCGACGACCTCGTCCGGCGCAATGGCCTCCGCCGCTCGCGGCGCGGCGAGCGAGCGCTCGAAGAACGCGGTCAGCTTCTCGAACCAGAGCACGCGGCTCTCTTCCTTCGCGAGCTCGTGGAGCTCATCGTCGAGCTCGACGAGCTCGACGCGCTTGCCGGCCTTCTTCGCGGCCTTCTCGAATTCCTTCGAGTGCTCGACGCGCACGCGCTCGTCCTCTTCCGCGTGCAGCAGCAGCACCGGGCCGGCGAGCTTC
>DASTOI010000424.1:0-2894 GCA_035762585.1 Myxococcota bacterium | reverse complement strand
GGGACCGCGAGCCAGAGGGATCGGGCTCGCGATGCGGCGGTGGAGCGAGTCGCCCGTGGGCTCAACCCTCCGCGGCGAGCTTGCCGGCCTGCTCGTCCGTCAGGTGGCCGGCGCGGTGGAGCCAGCGGATCGTATCGGCGTAGGTCTCGTCGACGGGGCGGAAGCGCAGGCCGAGCTCGCGCGTCGTGCGGCCGGCGTCGACGCCGGGCCAGCGCGTCGCGAACTCCATCGCATCGAACGTCAGCGGGAACTGGAAGTCGACGACGCGCTTCACCGCGTCGCCGAGGTGGCCGAAGCCGCGCAGCAGCGGTCCCGGGATCGGTGCGCGCAGCCGCAGCTTGCGACCGGTCACGCGCTCGATCACCGCGTAGTTCTCCGCCCAGCTCAGCATCGGCGACGCCGCCGCGTAGCGATGCGGGCCCGGCGGCAGCTCGAGCAGCTTCACGTGGAGCGCGGCCACGTCGCGCACGTCCACCGGCTGAAAGCCGCCATCGGTGTCGATCGAGAGCTGCGCGATCCACGCCCAGAGCGCGCGGTTCGCCTCGGTCATCGTGGGGTCGTCGGGGCCGAGGATTCCGCACGGGTACGAGATCGCGATCGGCGCGCCGCTTTCCTGCAGCTTCCGCACGACGTGCTCGGCCTCGATCTTCGAGCGGCCGTAGTCGGTCGTGCTCGGCGCGATCTCGCTCTCCGGCGTGAGCGGCGGCGCGCCCGGGCGGAAGAAGATCGACATCGACGACACGTAGACGATGCGCGGCACGCCGCGCTTGACCGCGCCGCCGATCACGCGCGACGCGCCGGTCGCGTTCGTCTCGTGGACGCGCGTTGCCATCTTGCGGCGCAGATCGACGAGCGCGGCGGCGTGGAAGACGGCGTCGCAGCCGCGCATCGCTTCGCTCACCGAGCTCTCGTCGGTGACGTCGCCCGCGACGAGATCGCTCGGCACGAAGCCGCTCGCGCCGTACACGCGAGCCACCTTGTCGCGGTCGCGAACGAGCAGGCGCACGTCGTGCCCGGCGGCCGCGAGCGCACGAACCGTGTGCACGCCGACGAAGCCCGTGCCGCCGGTCACCATCACGCGCACGCAAGGCGCTCGCTGCGAGACATCGCGCGCATCGTACCCCGATGTAACGCGCAGCGGCGCGGCCTACGCTGCGCCGCTTCACACGCGGAGGGAAGCGATGCGCGCAGCGCTGCACGTCGAGAAGGGGAAGCCCGTTCAGCTCGTGGACGACGTCGAGATCCGCGAGCCGCGCGCCGGCGAAGTGCTCGTGCGCGTGCACGCGTGCGGGCTGTGTCACTCCGACGTCACCGTGATGGACATGGGCGCGAATACGCCCGTCGTGCTCGGCCACGAGGCCGCCGGCGTGGTCGAGGCGGTCGGCGCGGGCGTCGCGTCGCACAAGCCCGGCGACAAGGTGGTGCTGACGCCCTGTCCGCCGTGTGGGAGTTGTTACTGGTGCGTGCGCGGCGAGTTCAGCCTGTGCAAGCTCGCGATGGGCGTGATGACGGGCGCGTTCCCGGACGGCACGACCGGGCTCGCGCGAAAGGGCGAGCGTGTCTGGCGCGGCCTCAACGTCGCGGCGTTCGCCGAGTACACGGTGACGCAGGCGCAGGGCGCCGTCGTGGTGCCGCAGGACACGCCGCTCGACGTTGCGTGCGTCGTCGGCTGCGCGGTGCAGACCGGCGTCGGCGCGGTGCTGAACGCCGCGCGCGTGGAAGAGGGCGCCACCGTGTTCGTCACCGGCCTCGGCGGGATCGGCCTCTCGGTCGTGCAGGGCGCGCGGCTCGCGAACGCCGCGCAGATCATCGCGAGCGACCCGGTCGCCGCGCGCCGCGAGACGGCGAAGGCGCTCGGCGCGACGCACGTGATCGACCCGACCAAGGACGAGCCTGTCGCCGCGGTGCAGCAGCTCACCGGCGGCATCGGCGCGGACTACGCGTTCGAGGCCGCCGGCGTCGCCGCGCTCGTCACGCAGTGCTTCTTCGCCGCGCGCATGGGCGGCAAGATCATCGTCGTCGGCGCGCCGCCGATCGATCAGGCCGTGACGCTCGCGCCCGCCGCGCTCGTGGCGTCGATGGGCAAGACGATCCGCGGCACGCTGCTCGGCGACTGCAACAGCCTGCGCGACATCCCCCGCTTCCTCGCCCTCTGGCGCGCCGGCCGCCTCGAGCTCGACGCGCTGATCACCGCCCGCCGCCCGCTCGCGCAGATCAACGACGCGATCGCTGACCTGCGCGCGGCGAAGGGCGTGCGGACGGTGCTGGCGGTCTGACTGCGAACGACGCGATCACGCCGCCGGAACGAGATCCGCGTGCGATCGCGTTACTCCTGCACTCGGGTTTCACGACGCCCCAGGAGGGGGAAACATGATCACGCTCTATGGCTTCGGCCGCGTGCCCCGGCCGGTGATGGGGCTGACACGGGACCTCCGCGTGCGCTGGGCGCTGGAGGAGATTGGACTGCCGTATCGCGTGCACGGCCTCGATCATCCGGGCGGCGAACTCGAAAGCCCGGCCTATGCGAGGATCAGCTGTTTCCACCAGGTGCCGGTCATCGATGACGAGGGTTTCATCGTCGCGGAGTCGGCCGCGATCCTCCTCTATCTCGCAGAGAAGGCCGGCAAGCTGATCCCGTCCGACTTCGAGGGACGCACGCGCGTCGTGCAATGGTGCTTCGCAGCGCTTGCCACCGTCGAGCTGCCGCTGACGCAGATCTTGAACATCGACTTGTCCGGCGGCGATGCGCACGGCCGCCGGCCGGAGCTGGTCCAGTATGCACGGCGCGTGCTGGGCAATGTCGAGCGCCGGCTGGAAGGCCGGGAGTGGATCGCCTGCAAGGATTTCACGGTCGCAGACATTCTGCTTGCCACCGTTCTGCGGGAGATCCGGAA
>DASTOI010000423.1:0-4455 GCA_035762585.1 Myxococcota bacterium | reverse complement strand
CGGCGTCAGCGCGAGCGTCGCGCTCAGCACGATGATCAGCGTCATCTGCATCGTGAACGGCAGCAGCATCCAGAGGCCGTCGTAATAGGCCTCTCCTACCTGCTCGAGCGAGTTGCCGAGCGCGAGCGCCGCGGCGAGCAGAACGAGCATCAACACCGCGCACGCGCTGATCGCGTCCGGCACGTAGCGACTCATCAGGGCCGCGAAGCGATCGAGCGCGCGCGATTCCACGACTGCTCCTCAGGCGGTACAACCTTTTACTCGCGCCATCTCGCAGAGCGCGGATAAGAGAATGGCACGCTCCCTCGGCGAGGAGTCGATCATGGATCTCGGAAGACTCGCGCTCTCGTGCTCCGCTCGCTCTCGCACTCGCGGCGGGCTCACGCGCTCAAAGCGTGATCTCGGCGCCGCCCGAGGAGGAGGAGCGAGGCGGCGGAGTCGAACAGATCGTCGTCACCGCGATCATGCGCGTCAGTCCCGGCGGCGCGCAGGACGTCGGCCACTTCCGCGGCGAGGTCGCCGCCTCGCGCATTCCTCACCCGAACACGCTCACGGCCGAGGGCCCGCTGAGCTCGCACGACATCGTGCTTCCGGCGAGCCGCCCGTGCGCGCAGCTCTTCTGCCTCACCGGCGCGGATCTGCTCGAGGCTCCGCATGCGCGCGTGCTCGCCGGCATCGGCTTCGCGACGAATCTCGAGCAGCAGGGCTGGCGGCGCGCGCCGCTCAACCTGGTCGCGGTCGTCGACAAATCGGGCTCGATGGACGGCGCGCGCTGGCGCGACCGGAGCGCGATCGCGCGGACTTCGAGCAGCGGCTCCGAATGAGCGCTGATCTGCGGCGGCGGAATGTCGAGGTCGGGCATCGGCAGCGGCGGCATCTCGATCTCGAATCCAGGCGCGGAATCACCGGCCTTCGCAGCCTCCTCGCTGGCAACGTCATGCGCTGCGTGGTCGACACTTCGTGCAGGCGCCGGCCGCGGCCGCGCTGTGAGCCAAGCGGCCGCTGCAACCGCCGCGCAGCCCGCAGCTACGCCCGCAGCGATCGCGAGCTCGCGCTTCATCTCGGCTCGACTCGAACGTGAGCGTTCACGCCGACAGCATGAAGTGCGGACGGCAGCTCGCGGGAGGAATCGTTCGAGCTCGCCGAGGACACGGCGACGGCCGGGCCGCAGCTCAGCTCCGAAAGCGAAGCGCGCAGCGAGCCGAAGGCGAGCGAAGTTAGGTCCGGTAGGCCTCCCGCCCGCGGCCCTGCGCGGGAATTCCCTGCGCGGCGAGCACTTCGTGCTGGAGCGAGTACATCGCGGCCGCCGCGCGATCGATCGCGCGCGTGAACGCGAGCGAGCCGGCGAGGATCGGCAGCAGCGCCTCCGGGTCCTGCACGCGCGCGCGCGGATACTCGTGCTCGACGATCAGCGGCGTCTTCTCAGGGTCGAGCGGCAAGAGCTCGCGCGCGGCGAGCTGATGATCGAGCCAGTCGACGGTGCGGTTCTGCAGCACCGCGAGCGGATCGTGCTTCGCGGTGCCGGGCAGCTCGTGCTCGGCGAACGCGCTCTGCTTCTTCCACGCGTCGCCGGGCTGCGTGCCGCGGCCGAGCGTCTGCCCGCCGTAGCCCCACGCCGCGAGGCCGCGCGCGTCGATCACCTGCCCCTTCACGTGGAAGCCGGTGATCAGGAAGCCGTAGCCCTCGTCGCGCAGGTACTGGAACACGGAGCGCGTGTCCTGCCCCATCAGGATCGCATGCGACGGGTCGTAATGGATGCGCAGCTGATCGCCGACGCCATGCCGCGCGCAGATGCGATGCAGCGCGATCCACGCGCCGGCCGTGTAAGCCAAGTTGTTGTGGAAGTTGTCGCCAGAGGTCCAGCCCGGCATCGGGCACTGCTCGATGCGGTACTGGAGGCCGCGCGCTCTCGCTTCGCGCAGCAGCGGAACGAACGAGCGCTCGAAGTCCGCGAGGTTCTGCTCGAGCGTCAGCGATTGATTCCGGCCGACGAAGCCGCACACGGCCGGCGCGCCCAACAGCACCGCTGCGTCCATCGCGCGCAGCATGAACGCGTGCTTCTTGGCGCGCAGCGCCGGATCGGCGTGCAGCATGTCGTCGAAGTAGCCGACGTCGGCGATCGCGACGCTGCTCTCTCTAACAGCCGATTCGACGCGCCGGGCGCGCGCGCGGTCGAACGGCGCGCGCAGGTCGAGCGTGTTCGCGACCGGATCGAGTAGCGCCTGCGCCGGGACGTCCGCTTCGTCGGGATGCAGCGCGGCGGAAAGCTGGATGCAATCGGCGCCCATCCGCCGCGCGTACGCGAGCCATTCCTCGATCGCGAGATCGGGATCGGCGTCGCGCTTCGCGCGCGGCGTCAGCTCCTGGAGCGCGGCCGTGAGAATTCCGACCGGCATGTGCTTCGGGGCGAACGGCCGAATCGCCATCGCCGGCTCCTTCCGCGCAACTCGGGTGCGCTCCACGGGTTAGCTCGCCCGGCAGGGCTGCGGGACCGCCCGCGCGAGCGGCTCGCGAATCCGAACGCTCCCAACTCTGTAGAGGAAGCCATGCTGAAACGCCGAATCCCCACTCTGCTCGCAGTCTGTGCCTCGATCGTGCTCGCCAGCGCGGCAAGCGCGCAGCTCGCACCGGGCGAAGGCGGCACGCTCTTCGGCGGCGAGCGCCTGCGCGTTCCCGGCTGCGGCCGCCTCGGCGGCGCCGTCACGCTCGAAATGACGCTCGCCCCGGATGGCGCCTGGACGATCGACAGCGGCGCGAACGCCTACAGCGGCACTTCGAGCGGGCTCGCTCCCCGCCTGATCCGCCTGACGCTCGACACAGAGAGCCTCGCGACCCTCGAATCCAAGCTCGAGAGCGAAGCCACGACGCTCTGCGAAGAGCCCATGACGATCACCGCGCTGAACGCGAACGCCGCGCTCAAGCTCAACAAGCGCCGGAGCCACGCCCGCCTCTTCCTTCGCGCGCGCGCCACTGGCAGCACCGAGAGCGGCGCCGAAGGCAGCGGCCTCTACCGGCTGCGCGCGCGGGGCGAGTGGATCACGAACACCTGAGAACCGCCGCGGCGCCGAGTCTTCGATGGCGCCGCCGCCTCCCAAAACAGCGCAGCCACAGCGCGAAGCGAAGCCGGCTGCGCTCGATGCGCAGCCGGCTTCGCCGCTCCTCCCTAGTCCCGCTCCGATCGACTGCCCGTAACCGAGCAGGCCGGCACGAGCGAGGGGCGGGACCGGGGGTCCTGGAGCGGAGGGCCGGCGGAAGGCAACGAGACCGCGCGGCAACTAGGTCGGGACGCCAATCCGCACCCGCGACCACGTCGCTGCCCAGCCAACGCACGCGACAGACTCGGTGCAAGCTCGCCCGGCTGCGCGCTGCCCTCCTGCAAGCGCAGCACCCTGATGAGGCCCGCAGCGGAACGGAGCCCCCTCCCGCGCCCCGAGCGGAGCTCGTGACGATCGCTTTTCTCCGCGGTGCCGACTCCCCGATGCCGCCGCTCTCAACAGCCGCGCAGCGCCCACGACCGCCGCACGAACTCGAGCCCCTCGCGCGCCAGCACCTCCTCGTCCTCGAACATCCGCCGCCAGATCCGCGTCGCTGCTGCGAGCGAAGGCAGCGCCGCGCCGAACGCTTCGATCGTCAGCCAGCCGTCGTATCCGATCCGCCGCAGCGCTGCGAACGTCTCCGCCCAGCGCACCTGCCCGCGCCCTGGCGTGCTGCGGTCGTTCTCCGAGACGTGCACGTGCCGAATCGCCGTGCCGGCATTTTCGATCGCGAGCGAGACGTCCTTCTCTTCGATGTGCGCATGGAACGTGTCGTAGTGCACGCCGACGTTCGGGCGCGCGACGCAGCGCGCGAAGCGCGCCGTCTGCGCCGCGTCGTTCAGCAGATAGATCTCGAAGCGGTTCAAGAACTCGAACGCGAGCGTGATCCCCGCGCGCGCGGCGTAATCGGCGGCGGCCTGCATCACGTCGACGCTCGCCTCCCACTCGTGCTCGGTCGGCGGGCTGCCTGAGAACTTCCCGATCGCCGCATAGAGCGGCCCGCCGAGCAGCTCCGCGCCTGCGGCCTCCGCGCAGTCGATCGCGCGCTGCAGGTGTGCGAGCGCCGCGCGCCGCACGGCAACGTCGGGATGGATCGGATCGGCGTCGGGCGGGCACACCGCGGTTGCAGTCCGCGCGAGACCGAGCTCGCCGAGCCGCTTCCCGAGCGCGCGAAAGCGCTCCGGCTCGCCGCCGAAGATCGGCAGCTCGAGCCCGTCGTAGCCCATGCGCGCGAGGCGCTCGAAGAGCGGGAGGAAGCTCTCGCGCGTAGGCTCGTCGGTCCAGAGCAGCAGATTGATTCCGACGCGCACGGCGAACCATGCTACCGCGCGCGATGCTTTGGGTTCCTGACTGGGAGGCCTCGTGTTCCAATCGCACCGCACTCGGTCCGCTGGACTCGTGCTCGCGCTCGCGTTCGCTG
>DASTOI010000422.1:0-2177 GCA_035762585.1 Myxococcota bacterium | reverse complement strand
CGCCAGAGCTCGACGCGGTCGGCGCAGAGGCGGTAGCCGCCCCAGTGCGGCGGGCGCGGTACTGCGCTGGCTTCGTCGTCCGCTTTCGCGCCGAAACGCGCGGACTGCTCCGCGTACTGCGACTCCAGTCGCGCGCGCGAGGCGATCGGCTCGCTCTGCGCGCTCGCCCATGCGCTGAGACGCGAATCGAGCGGGCGCGTCACGAAGTAAGCGTCGGCCTCGGCGTCGCTCACGTCGCTGACGGGACCCGCGATTCGGAGCTGCCGCTCCTGCGCATCGAAGTTGAACGCGACGGCCGCGTGCGGATGCGCTGAGAGCGCGCGCCCCTTCGGGCTGCGCTTGTTGGTGTAGAAGACGAGGCAGCCGCTCTCGGGCTCGAGCGCCTTGCAGAGCACGAATCGCACTTCGGGAGCGCCCCGTTCGTCGATGGTCGCGAGCGCGACCGCGTGCGGGTTGCGCTGTGCGCCTGCCGCGAACGCCTCGTTCAGCCACGCGACCGCGAGCGGAAACGGATCAGCGGGAAGCGGATCTCGCGAGAGCCAGGCATCAGGCCACTCGTGCATTCGTGCAACGTACCGCGCGGCGCCCCTCGCACCGCCGCTTTGCCGGCGCGCCTCCGATCGCGCCATCCTCGCGCGAACCGCCCGAGGAGTCTGCATGCGCTTCGGAATCTTCTACGAGCACCAGCTGCCGCGGCCGTGGAGCGAAGGCCTCGAGCACCAGCTGTTTCAGGACGCGCTCGCGCAGGTCGAGCTCGCCGATCGCTTGGGATTCGACACCGCGTGGGAGGTCGAGCACCACTTCCTCGAGGAGTACTCGCACTCGTCCGCGCCGGAGGTGTTTCTCGCCGCGTGCTCGCAGCGCACGAAGCGGATCCGGCTCGGCCACGGCATCGTGCTGATGCCGCCGGGCTACAGCCATCCGGCGAAGATCGCGTCGCGGATCGCGACGCTCGACCTGGTCTCGAACGGGCGCGTCGAGTTCGGCACCGGCGAATCCGCGTCGCGGCTCGAGCTCGAGGGCTTCGGCGTCGACCCTGCGCAGAAGAAGGCGATGTGGCGCGAGGCGACCGAGCAGGTCTGCAACATGCTCGCGATGGACCCCTACCCCGGTCATCAGGGGCAGTACTTCTCGATGCCGCCGCGCAACGTCGTGCCGAAGCCGCTGCAGAAGCCGCATCCGCCGCTGTGGGTCGCGTGCTCGAACCGCGGCACGATCCTCGAAGCCGCGCGGCTCGGGATCGGCGCGCTCACGTTCGCGTTCATCAGCGAGGACGAGGCGCGCCAGTGGGTGCATGATTATTACGAGACGTTCAAGCGCGAGTGCGTGCCGATCGGGCACACCGTGAATCCGAACGTCGCGATGGTCTCGGGCTTCTCGGTGCACGGGGACCGCGCCGAAGCGGAGCGGCGCGGCCTCGAGGGCTTCAAGTTCTTCGGCTTCGCGCTCGGCCACCACTACGTGTTCGGCGAGCAGCGCGTCGGGCGCACTGACATCTGGGAGAACTTCCAGAAATTCGCGCCGATGTTTCCCGGCCCGGAGGGTCGCTCGATCGGAACGCCCGACGAAGTGCGCGCGCATCTCCAGCGCATGGAGCAGGCGGGCGTCGATCAGACCGTGTTCATCCAGCAGGCCGGCCGCAACCGACACGAGCACATCTGCGAGAGTCTCGAGCTGTTTGCGAAGCACGTGATGCCCGAGTTCGCCGCGCGCCGTGAACGGCGCGAGCGCGAGAAGGCGGAAGAGCTCGCGCCCTACGTCGCGGCCGCGCTCGCGCGCAAGCGCTGGCCGAAGCCGCTCGCCGAGGACGAGATCCCGGTGGTCAAGTCCTACGGGCGCACGGACGCGCAGACGCTTCCGAACGTCGAGAGTCGTTAGGGAGCGAAGGCTGGGGACCCGGCCCGAAAATTTCCCTTGCCCGCGCGGAGCCATCTGATAGTTCCTGCGCGGGGAGGCACCATGAGCTCACTGCACCGTACGTTCAGCGCTCTCGCACTCGTTTCCGGATTCGCGCTCGCGCCGCTCGCGGCCGCGGCGGACGACGAGAGCCGCTTCTCGGGAATCGCGCAGCTCGATCTCACGAACGCGTATTACTTCCGCGGCATTCTGAACGAGAACGACGGCTTGATCGCTCAGCCGTGGGGCGAGCTCTACGCCAACCTCTACTCGTCCGAGGA
>DASTOI010000421.1:0-5499 GCA_035762585.1 Myxococcota bacterium | reverse complement strand
CGCCTTGTACCGCGGCGGCGCGGCGAATGCCCGCCCCGCGCCTCCGTCTCCGCTTCGCCACATCGAGCGCGCCGCGCTCACGCGGCCATCGCGAAAGCTGGCGGCGCGAGCCACGGCTTCTCCACGGCGGCGCGCTTTCGTCCGTTTGGGGGGAGCCGATGCGGGATTCGTTCTTCTTGTTGGGCGCCGAGCGCGCGGGGCTCCTGCTCGTCGAGCTGATGCTGGCCGCGCATCCGGACGTCGCCTGGGCGGGCGACTTCGACCGCGCGATCGCCTTCGACGCCGAGCGGGCCCGCTCGCTGCACGCGCGGCTGCGCGCGCGCTCTCCCGCGCGGCATCTCGGGCTCTCCGTCCACGGTGCGTACGGCGATCTCGTCCAGCTCTTCCCGGCAGCCCGCTTCATCTATCTAGGGAGGAGCAGCGGGCGCGCGGCCGCGCGACCCGGCCCGGGCGCCGCGTTGCGCGAATCCGATCGCGCGTGGCGGGCGATCGCCGCGCAGATCGCTCCCGAGCAGCGGCTCGAGCTGCGCTACGAGCAGCTCGTCGCCGCGCCCGCGCGCGAGCTCGCGCGCGTGTGTGCACGGCTCGGCGTGCGCTTCGAGGAGCGGCTGCTGCGCCAGCCCGCGCCGCCTCGCGCGCTCGCGCGTGTGCGAAACCCGCTGGGCTGAGCGGCCCGCGCCCGCGCTGCGCTACCCGTGCAGCACCGATCACCCACTTCTCCAAGACGGAGGGACCCCGATGGACGCGAACAAGCCGAGCTACCTGGGACTGCTCAATGCGATCGCGCTGGGCGAGGGCCGCGCGCATCAATATCTCTCGTGCTGGGCCGCGAAGACGACCGACCCCGACGTGAAGAAAGTGCTGCAGACCGTCGCGATTCGAGAGGGCGAGCACTCGCACGCGTTCACGAAGCGGCTGTGCGAGCTCGGATTCGGCGTGCTCGATCGCCCGGATCCGAGCTTCGACAAGAACATGGCGATCGCGAACGCCGACTGCAGCGACCTCGAGAAGTTCGAGGCGCTCGGCTTCGGCCAGCGCGAAGAGCGCGATCCCTTCACGAAGGTGTTCGACGATCTCACGATCGACATCCGCACCGGCGAGCTGCTCGGGCGCTACATCGCCGAAGAGCGCGACAGCGGGCGCATGCTGCGCGGCTGTTATCAGGTGCTCCGCGAGCGGGCCGGCCGCGGCCGCGGAGCCGACGCGAGCGCGCGGGACCTGAGCGATCTTCACCACCGCCTCGACGAGATCTGCGCGGCGATCGGAAAGCTCCAGCAGGAGGTGACCGCGCTGCGGCGTTGATCGCGCCGCTCGGTTCGCACGAGATCGGGCAGGTTGCGACGCTCAATGACTCTGGATGGGCCTCGCCGCTGCCGATAGGTTTGTGCGATCACCCCGGCCGGAGCAGCGGTGGCGAAGAGCAAGGGCGCAGTGACGTTGAGCGAGCTCAGAGCGAGCCCGAGCCGCGCAATTGCGCGCGCGTCGGGCTCGCGCGAGCCGCTCGCGATTACTCGGCGTGGCGAAGTCTGCGGCCTTCTGCTCGGGGAGAAGGCGAGTCGGGAGCGCGAGCTGATGCTCTCGCTGCTTCGAGGCGAGCGCGATCTCGCCGCCGGTCGCTCTCGCACACTCGATGAAGTCCTCGCCCGCGCTCACAAGGTCCTCAAGCGTCACCAGCGTTGATCGTGCGATTTACGTCGCACGCCGAGGAGCAGTGGATCACTGCCCTCGAGTGTGGTCGCTCGCGAGAACACGTCGGCGGCGCGGAAGCTGCTGTTGCGGTCGGAGGCGATGCTTCGTCGGCTCGAGCGACTTCCGCGGATCGGTCGCCGCTCCGAGAACTTCCCGCGTTATCGCGAGCTCAGCCTACCGCCATATCGATTCTTCTATCGGATTCGACGCGACGGCGTCTGGATCGTCGCGGTGCTCCATGCGGCCCGGGGGCGGCCGCGTCCGCGCGGCTAAGCTGCCCCGACCGCGCCCCCGATCAGGTGTCCCATGACTGCGCAGGCTCACGCTTCGGATCGCCTCACGTTCAGCGAAGCGGAGCTGCTCGACTCGGGCGCTTACGAAGCGCCGCTGATCGCCGGCGGCGTGCGCTGCCATGGAGGCTTCGACGCGAACGGCGCTTACTGCTCGCCGCGCACGCTGCATCGCGCGCCGGCGGTCGCGGCGTGGCAAGCGCGGCTCCGGCGCGAGGGGAACGCGCTGATCGAGCTCGAGCGCGCGCTGATGCCACCGCAGTATCCGAACGTCGCGCAGTCGAAGCTGTTATTGCGCAACGGCGTGCGCGATCCGATCGTGCGCGCGCTGACGATCGTCTCGATCGTCGAGGGCTTCGGCGCGATCATCCGCGACGTGCGCGTGCCGAAGCTGGCCGAGCTCGTCGTCGAGCCGCTCGAGGGCACGGCGCTCGATCATCTCGGCCGCGGCCTGTTCGAGGCGCACGCGCGCGACGAAGCGGGTTGGCGCGACGAGGGCGGCCACAAGCAGATGTGGGAAGCGGCGCGCGACCTCGCGCTCGAGAAGCCGAAGATTCCCGCCGACGTGATGATGCGGATGATGGGGCGCACCGGTCAGCGCGGCGCCGCGCCGGAGCGCCCGTTCCCGACGCTCGACGCGACGCTCGAGCGCATGCTCGCGATGATGGCGCAGGTCTACGTCGTCGAGGTGTTCGCGGAAGGCACGTTCGCGTGGGGCGTCGAGCTGCTCTCGGATCCCGACGTCTCCGCGCAGCCGAAGGAAGCGGGCGCGATGGTGCGCCACATCCAGAGCGACGAGAAGCCGCACGTCGAGTACCTGAGAACTGCGCTCTCGGAGATGCGCGCGCACACGCTGCGCACAGTCGATGGCAAGACGATCGCCGGCCGCGAGGTGGTCGACGGCCTTCTGCATCGCATCCTGCGCGCGATCACGCGCGACCGGCCGCGCGACCAGCGCGACGACGTGCGCGCGAGCCTCGCGGACGCGATGAAGATCGCGCACGACCCGCGCGCGCTGCTCGAAGAATTCGACGCGCTCGAGACGAGCTGGACGCCGCCGGAGCGCACGGGCTTCGAGAGGCGAGCGGCGTAGCGGCCGCGCCGCGCGCAACGAGGCCCCGTCGATGCACCCCATCGCTCGCGTCCGTCGCACGCTCCGCGTCGGCACGCTCGCCGCGCGGCTGTGGGCGCACTACAAGCTGCCCGAATACTGGGGAAAGTTGTTACGGCGCGGAGCGCCGAGCGAAGCCGAGAAGCAGCGGCGCCACCGCATCGCCGCGGGCTGGATCCTCGACTGCGCGCTGACGATGCGCGGCGTGATCATCAAGATGTGTCAGGCGATCGCGACGCGAGCCGACGTTTTCCCGCCCGAGTTCGTCGAGGAGCTGAAGAAGTGCCACGACGCGGTGCCGGCGAAGCCGTTCGCGATCGTGCGCGCCACCGTGGAGCGCGAGCTCGGCAAGCCGCTCGACGCGGTGTTCGCGCAGTTCGAGGAGACGCCGATCGCTTCGGCCTCGCTCGCGCAGGTGCACGCGGCGCGCCTGCTCTCGGGCGAAGAGGTCGCCGTCAAGGTGCAGTACCCGGACATCGAGGACATCGTGCGCACCGACCTGCGCAACATGGAGCGCGCCTGCCGCGTCTACGAGCGCTTCGATCCGCAGCCGATGGAGCTCTTGCCGCTGCTGAAGGAGCTGACGACCCACATCGGCATGGAGCTCGACATGCGCCGCGAGGCCGCTTCGTGCGAGCGCGTGCGGGCGATGTTCGCCGACGACCCGCGCGTCTGGATTCCGCGCATTCATCACGAGCTCTCGACCGGCCGCGTGCTCGTGATGGAGCGCGTCCACGGGATCAAGATCACCGAGAAGGCGCAGCTCGAAGCGGCGGGGCTCGATCCCGCCGACGTCGTGCAGGATCTGATGCGCGTCTACGTGCGCATGATCCTCGCCGCCGGCTTCTTCCAGGCCGACCCGCACCCCGGCAACCTGATGGTCACGCCGGGCGGCAAGCTGATCGTGCTCGACTTCGGGCTCTCGAAGGAGCTGCCCGACGGCTACGGCCTCGGCCTGTTCGAGCTGATGTTCTCGATGATGACGATGAACGAGTCGGCGATGATCCGCGCGTTTCAGGAATTAGGGTTCGAGACGAAGACGGGCGACACGGGCACGTTCCTGCTGATTGCGCGGCGCATGATGTCGCAGAGCCGCACCGGCACGTTCGAGGGCGAGTTCACCGAAGAGATGACCGACGAGCTGTTCGAGGCGATTCGCGAGGACCCGGTCGTGCGTGTCCCCAGCGATTTCGTGCTGGTCGGACGCGTGTTCTCGTTCCTCTCCGGCATCGCGCACACGCTCGGCTCGCGCGCGAACGTGCTCTCGGCGATGGGCGCGGGCGGGGGCCGTTAGCGCGTGCGGCTCACGTCCGCAGCGCGGAAGAGTGAAGAAATGGCCCTGCCTGCCGCGCGACCACGCGCGCGCGTGCCGCAACGGCGGCTTGGCGGCTCACGCGCGGGCGGCGCGCCCGGCGGACTCGGCGTCCCTCCGACTGGCACGGCCCTTGCGGTCGCGCTGCGGTGAAACGCGACCGCTTCTAGGTCGCAGAGGGGCATCGCATGACCAGAACGAAGATCGCGTCAACGCTGACGGCGCTGTTCCTGCTCGCAGCAGGCCCGGCGTTCGCGCAGGCGGATGATTCCGAGCAGCCGACACCGGAGTCTCAGGACACGACGGAGTACCCGGACGACGCGGCCGCGCCGTCTGCGGAGCCCGCACCGGCGGAGCCGATGCCGGAAGCGGAGCCGACCCCCGAGGTCGGAGCCGGTCCGAGCACCGAGCCCGCGCCGGCCGAACCGGCGCCGGAGACCCAGCCGACGCCGAGCCCCGAGTCGACGCCGGATGTCGGCACCGGACCTGCGGAGACCCAGCCGAGCGCCGAGACGTCTCCGACTCCGGCGGAGACCGCGCCGCGGTCCGCAAGCGAGCCGACGGACGCACCGGCGGGCGGCGAGTACGTCGTGAAGGAAGGCGACACGCTGTCGGAGATCGCGAAGGAGGTCACCGGCAACCAGGCGAACTGGCAGCAGATCGCGCAAGAGAACGGCATCGACGATCCGACCCAGCTTCAGGTCGGCCAGCGGCTGCGCATGCCCGCTTCGCTCGGCGACGCGAGCGAGCGGCTCAGCTCCGACGAGGCGTCCGCGCCGGCGAATCCGTAGCCCGAGCGCTTCCAACTGGCGCGCGGCGGCGTGACGAAACGCCGCCGCGCGCACTTCCGCGCACACGGCCGGCGCGCGAATCTCGCGCGCGTGCGGATTCGTCCCGTCTGGATCGTCTGGCTGCTGGCTCTCTCTCTCGCTGCGTGCTCACGAGCGCCAAACGCGGAGCGCGTCGTGCTCGTGAGCATCGACACGCTGCGCGCGGATCGCGTCGGGGCCTATGGCGACGCGCTCGCGCGCACCCCGACGCTCGACGCCGCGGCCGCCGCCGGCGCGCGCTTCGCTGCGGCGATCTCGCCGACTCCG
>DASTOI010000420.1:0-5987 GCA_035762585.1 Myxococcota bacterium | reverse complement strand
CGACGTCGCCGATCTGCAGGGCTCGGGCATTCCGATCCGTGGCGAGGCGGGCGTCGGCTACCGCCTCGAGCGCGGCTTCGAGCTGGCGCCGCTGATCTTCACCGGGGACGAGCTCGAGAGCCTGGTGTTAGGGGCGCGCATGGTCGCGGCCTGGGGCGACGCCCAGCTCGCGTCGGCGGTCGGCAGCGCGATGACGAAGATCGAGGCCGTGCTGCCGGAGGCGCTGCGCCGTGTCGTGCTCGATACGCCGTTCTTCGCGCCCGGCATGCCGAGCGCGGCCGCCGCGGCAGGCGAGCTCGGCACGCTGCGCCTCGCGATCAGCGAGCGCCGCTTCGTGCACTTCCGCTACGCGCGCGAGGACGGCGAAGAGAGCGAGCGCGACGCGCGCCCGCTCGGCCTCTACTTCTGGGGCCGAAAATGGACGCTCGCCGCGTGGTGCGAGCTGCGCCAGGACTACCGCAGCTTCCGCCCGGACCGCATGCGCCGCGTCCAGCTCCTCGACCGCCACTTCGACCCCGCCGCCGACGGCATCGCGCTCGCCGGCTTCCTCGAGAAAGGCGACCCCGCCGACTGGGAGCGCTGGGAGTACGCACGCGAGTCGCGCTCGGCGAACGCGCATCCGCGCACGCACTGAGTCGAAGCATCTCGCGCGCCCAGCGCGGTCATGGCTTCGCGCCGGCGGGCCCGCTCGCGAGCTGGGCCCAGCGCGCTTCGAGGAGGCGACGCTCCGCTCGGGCCGTCGCGATCAGACGCGGAGCTCTCCATTCACGGCGATCTTCGGGCTCCGAAGCCCCATCGCGATCCACGCGCCGAGGAGCTTTGCGAAGAACGAGATCGATTGCCGCTTGCGATTCGGGACATCGTCGGAAAGCGCGGCTCCGTCCGGAAGGTCGCTCGTCATCGTTCGCAGCTCGAGCGGAGGCATCGTTCCAGCGGGCCAAAGGCAGCCATAGAGGCTGAGCCAGTGGCCGTTCAGGAACTCGAGGAAGGTCGGCGTGTTGCAACAACTGGCGACGACCCGGCGAGTCTTGGCCACGGGCGTGAGACGAAACTCTTTGAGTAGTTGGACGCCCTTCAGGAAGCGGACGCGATCCTTGCGATAGAGAACGAAGCGTGTCCCGCCGTTTGTCTCCAGAAACAGCCGGGCCGCGGGAAAGCTCCGCAGCTTGGCGCCGGCCGCACGGCAGCTGTTGCAGTGGCATTCTGCACTGACGATCGGCGTTCCCTCCACTTCGAGATGAACCTGGCCGCAAGCGCAATGGAGTTGTGTTCTCTTCATCATGAGGCTCTCCTGCTTGTCGCCGACCGAGGGCCGCCGGTGTTCGCTCGATGCTGTTCGCCATCGCCCCTGGCGCCCCACGACAGCACGGTTCGTCTCCCAATCGGCGCGCCAATCCCGTCATCAGGTCACGACCACCACCGAGAGCGCCGCTGCTGTCGGCGCGCTACTCCGGAGCCTCCGTAGAGAGCTGCGCCAAGCGCGCTTCGAGGAACCGGCGCTCTGCGGGCTGCCGCGCCAGCGAGAGCGCGCGTCGATACGAAGCGCGCGCCGCGTCGGCGCGTCCGGTGCGCCGCGCGAGATCCGCGCGTGCGGCGTGCGCGAGGTGATATTCGTCGAGCTGGCCCTGCGCGAGCACCGCCTCGACCGCAGCGAGCCCGGCCTCGGCGCCATCGCGCATGCCGAGCGCCACGGCGTGGTTCAGCGCCACGACGGGCGACGAATCGACGCGGACGAGGGTGTCGTACAGTGCGACGATCTCGTGCCAATCCGTCGCATCCGCGCTCGCCGCGGCCGAATGAATCGCGGCGATCGCAGCCTGAAGCGCGTACGGACCGACGCGCCGCGTGGCGAACGCGCGCTCGAGCAGCGCATCGGCTTCGCAGATGCAATCGCGGTCCCAACGCGAGCGGTCCTGTTGCTCGAGCAGCACCAGGTTCCCGTGCGCGTCGATACGCGTCGCGCGTCGCGCCTCGTGGAGCAGCATCAGCGCCAGCAGGCCGAACGCCTCGGTGTCGTCGCACAGCGAGGCGATCAGCCGGCCCAGCCGGATCGCTTCCGCGCACAGGTCCGCCCGCGTCAGGCTTGGGCCGCTCGTCGCGGCATAGCCTTCGTTGAAGATCAGGTAGATCACGAGCAACACGCTCTCGAGTCGCGCGGGGAGCTCGGCGAGGGCCGGCAGCTCGAAGGGGATCGAGTCTTCGCGGAGCTTTGCCTTCGCCCGAACGATGCGCTGCGCGATGGTCGGCGCGGACACCAGGTAGGCCCGCGCGATCTCCTCGGTGGTGAGGCCCGCAACCTCGCGGAGCGTGAGCGCGATGCGCCCATCGGGTGCGAGCTGCGGATGACAACAGATGAAGATCAGCCGCAGCTCGTCGTCGAGCGGGTCGGACGGGCTCGACTCGCGCGCCGCGTCCAGCCACGCCGGGAGATCGGCCAGCGCTGTGGTGAGGCGCGACTGCTTGCGCCATCGGTCGATCGTCCGGAAGCGCCCGGCCGAGACGAGCCACGCGTAGCGGTTGGTGGGAACGCCATCGCGGGGCCACTGCTCGGCCGCAGCGGCGAACGCATCGTGCAGCGCCTCTTCGGCGGCGTCGAAGCCGCCGAGCAGTCGGATCAGCGTCGCGAGCACGCGCCGCGCCTCGGCGCGATAGGCCGCCTCCAGTGCGGCGCGTGCATCGGACGGATTCACGGGTTCACAGCCTCGGGCGCGGTTTGCTGAAGTCCACGACCGGCCGCACCTCGACGCAGCCGAGCCTGGCGAACGGAATCCCCGATGCGACCTGCACGGCCTCGTTGAGGTCGCGCGCCTCGATCAGCTGGAAACCGCCCAGCATCTCCTTCGTCTCCATGAACGGGCCGTCCGTCGCCGACATCTTTCCGTCGCGCACGCGGACGGTCACCGCATTCTCCGGCAGCTCGAGCGCCTCGGCGGTCACCAGATGGCCGCGGGCTTCGAGCTCCCGGTCGTGCGGCCCGACGGCGGCCAGCACGGCGTTCGACTCGTGGCTCCCGTTGAACACGACCTTCGGGTCGAAGTAGATGAGGCAGACATACCGCATGAGGGCTCCTTCTGACGGTTGGGCAGCGCCCTCATGGTCGTCGCCGGTCGCCACGATTCGACAAGCAGCGCGTATTTTTTTTCGCGCGTCAGCTTGCTGAAAGAGTCGCACTCGATCGAGCGTGCCGCCGGGCGCCACGCTCGATCGCACACCGAAGATGGCGAGATGAAGCTCGACGTACGACCACTGACCAGCGAACGCTGGTCTGATCTCGAGACGATCTTCAACGCGAGGGGCTGCTCAGTCGCTCGCGGCTGCTGGTGCATGTTCTACCGCCGAAGCGGCGCCCAGCCCGCGCCGCAGGGAGTGCGGCGAGCGAACTTCAACCGCGAGCAGCTGCGTGCGCTCGTCGACAGCGGTACGTCGCCGGGCCTGATCGGCTACCGCGGCGGCGTGCCGGTCGGCTGGATCTCGCTCGGACCCCGCGAGCAGTATCAGAAGCTCGCGCGCTCGCCGGTGATGAAGCCGGTCGACGATCAGCCAGTCTGGTCGATCGTCTGCTTCGTGGTGCCGGCCGCGTACCGCCGGCAGGGTGTGGCGGCCGCATTGCTCGCAGGCGCGACCGCGTGGGCGAAGAAACGAGGCGCACGCTTGCTCGAGGCCTACCCGGTCGACAAGCCCGACGCGACCCGCGACGACAGCCTCTGGTTCGGCAAAGCGTCGACGTTCGAACGCGCCGGTTTCGAGGAGGTCGCACGCCGCAAACCAACGCGCCCCGTCGTCCGCAAGTCACTCCGATGACGAATCGGGGTCTGACCCCGATTCGCCTAGTTACTCCGCAGCCGCTTCTCCAGCGCGTCCAGCTCCCCGACCAGCGCTGGCGGCATCTTCGCTCCGAACGTCGCGTAGAACTCGCGGATCAGCGGCACCTCGTAGAGCCAGCCCTCGCGATCCACCGCGAGCAGCTCCGCGACGTCGTCCGCGTCGAGCGCGAGACCGGAGAGATCCAGATCCTTCGGATCCGGCACCACGCCGATCGCCGTCTCGACGCCCTTCGCCTTGCCGGCGCAGCGCTCGAACACCCACTTCAGCACGCGCCCGTTGTCGCCGAAGCCCGGCCACAGGAAGTCGCCCTCGTCGCTCTTCCGGAACCAGTTCACGTAGTAGATCTTCGGCAGCACCGCGCCGGCGCGGCGTCCGATCTCGAGCCAGTGGCCCCAGTAGTCGGCCATGTTGTATCCGCAGAACGGGAGCATGGCCATCGGATCGCGGCGCAGCGCGCCGACCTTGCCGGCGGCCGCGGCCGTCGTCTCGCTCGAGATGATCGAGCCGAGGAACGTCCCGTGCTGCCAATCGCGCGCCTCGTGCACGAGCGGCACCACCGTCGCACGGCGGCCGCCGAACAGGATCGCGCTGATCGGGACGCCGTTCGGGTCCTGCCACTCCTTTGCGATCACCGGGCACTGGCTCGCCGGCGCGGTGAAGCGCGCGTTCGGATGCGCGGCGGGGCTCTTGCTCTCCGGCGTCCAGTGCTTGCCCTGCCAATCAATTAGGTGGGCGGGCTTCGGACCCATGCCCTCCCACCACACGTCGCCGTCGTCGGTCTTGCCGACGTTCGTGAAGATCACGTTGGCGGTGAGGCCGCGCATCGCGTTCGGATTCGAGTCCATGCTCGTGCCCGGCGCGACGCCGAAGAAGCCGGCCTCGGGGTTGATCGCGTAGAGCTGGCCGTCGGCGCCGAACTTCATCCACGCGATGTCGTCGCCGATCGTCTCGACTCTCCAGCCGGAGATCGTCGGCTCGAGCATCGCGAGGTTCGTCTTGCCGCACGCGCTCGGAAACGCCGCCGCGACGAACTTCACCTCGCCGGCCGGCGACGTGAGCTTCAGGATCAACATGTGCTCGGCCATCCAGCCTTCGTCGCGCGCCATGTTCGACGCGATGCGCAACGCGAAGCACTTCTTGCCGAGCAGCGCGTTGCCGCCGTAGCCCGAGCCGTAGCTCCAGATCTCGCGCGTCTCGGGGAAGTGCACGATGTACTTGTTATCGGCGTTGCACGGCCACGCGACGTCCTTCTGCCCGGGTGCGAGCGGCGCGCCGACGCTGTGCAGGCACGGCACGAACGCGCCGTTCTCGCCGAGCACGTCGAGCACGGCCTTTCCCATGCGCGTCATGATGCGCATGTTCGCGACGACGTACGGCGAGTCGGTGATCTCGACGCCGATGTGCGCGATGTGCGAGCCGAGCGGGCCCATGCTGAACGGAACCACGTACATCGTGCGGCCGCGCATCGCGCCGCGGAACAGGCCGGTCAGCGTCGCGCGCATCTCCGCGGGATCGCGCCAGTTGTTGGTGGGGCCGGCGTCGGACTGGTGCTGCGAGCAGATGAAGGTGCGGTCCTCCACGCGCGCCACGTCCGCCGGATCCGACAGCACGAGATAGGAGTTCGGGCGCTTCTGCTCGTTCAGCTTCTGCGCAGTGCCGCTCGCGAGCATCCGCTCCCACATGAGGGCGTACTCGGCCTCGGAGCCGTCGCACCAGTGCACCGCGTCGGGCTGCGTGAGCGCGGCGATCTGGTCGACCCAGGCGAGGAGCTTGGCGTTGCGCGTCGGAGCGGTCGTGCCCATCGAGTTGTTTGCCTCTCTGATTTGGAAATGCAGCGGCCTGGGTATCGGGCGATTGGCTCCGATCCCGCTGGCGTTCACTGATCGGATGATGAGTGGCCGCGGTGCGTGGGCGCGTCACCGCCATTGCGCTGCGGCCTCCGAATCCGACGGAAATTGCCGGCTCGGACTCGGGAGATTTGCACAACGTTTACGGGCTGGGTGGTCAAAAGTTGCCGGTCTTCGGAGAGATTTGGCGCCGTCGCGTCGAGGCCGACGCCAAGGAGAACCCGATGACCGCGCGTCCCGCGATTTCCGTGCTTCTCAGCGTCCTTTGCCTCGCTCTCGGAGCCGGTTGCAGCACCCGGAAAGCGAGCCCGCCGG
>DASTOI010000419.1:0-4673 GCA_035762585.1 Myxococcota bacterium | reverse complement strand
TAAGACTTCGTTCACGTCGGCACAGATGTCGCGGTCGGCGGTGAGGAGGCCGAAGTCCGTGTAGAGCCGCGTCGTGCGAGCGTGGTAGTTGCCGGTGCCGAGGTGGGCGTACGGCTGCAGGCGGGTTCCGCCGGACGCGTCCTTCTCGCGCCGCAACAGGAGCGCGAGCTTCGCGTGCGTCTTCAGCCCGATCACGCCGTAGACGACGTGCGCGCCGGCGTGCTCGAGCAGCTGCGCGCGCTCGATGTTCGCCTGCTCGTCGAAGCGCGCGCGCAGCTCGACCACTACCGCGACCTGCTTCCCAGCCTGCGCGGCGTGACAGAGCGCGAGCACGACGGGGTTCTCGCGGCCCGACGTGCGGTAGAGCGTGTGCTTGATCGCGAGCACGTTCGGATCGCGCGCGGCCTGCCAGACGAACTCCTCGACCGAGCCGCGGAACGACTCGTACGGGTGGTGCACGAGCACGTCCTCGCGCCGTAACACTTCGAAGAAATCCGCGGCGCGCTCCGGCTCCTCGTCACGCAGCACGAGCGGCTGCACCGCCACCGCGGGTGGGTACTTGAGATCGGGGCGCGGCAGCTCGTGCAGCTCCCACAGATCGCCGAGATCGCTGAGCGCGTCGAACTCGTAGACGTCGTCGCTGCGCAGCTCGAGGTTCTCGCGCAAGAGCTCGCGCATGTTCGCCGGCATCGCGCGCTCGACCTCGAGCCGCACCGGATGGTTCGTGCGCAGCCGGCGCTGGAGGCCCTCGGCAACGGCCTCGAGCAGGTCGTCGGCCTCGCCTTCGTCGAGCTCGAGATCAGCGTCGAGCGTCACGCGGAACGGGTGGTGCTCGAGGATGCGCATGCCTGGGAAGAGCTGATCGAGCTTCGCGCCGATCAGCTCCTCGATCGGCAGCAGCGGCTCGCCCTCTCCGAGCTTCACGAAGCGCGGCAGCATCGCGGGCGTCTTCACGCGCGCGAACGCGACCGCGGAGGTCTCCGGGTTCTCGAGCCAGACGCCCAGGTTCAGCGAGAGGTTCGAGATCGCCGGGAACGGGTGCGCGCGGTCGACCGAGAGCGGCGTCAGCACCGGCTCGACGTGGCTCACGAAGTACTCGCTCGCGAGCGCGCGGCCGTCCTCGCCGAGGTCCTTCCAGGTCGCGATGCGAATGCCGGCCTCGACGAGGCGCGGCGCGAGCTCGTTCGCGAGGACGTCGCGCTGGCGCGCGAGCAGCTCGACCACGCGCGCGCGGATCTCGCTGCAGACCTGCTCGGCGCTGCGGCCGTCGGCGCTCGGCGCCGCGACGCCCGCGCGCAGCTGCTCGTGGAGCGCGCCGACCCGCACCTGGAAGAACTCGTCGAGGTTCGTGCTGAAGATCGCCGCGAACTTCACGCGCTCGAGCAGCGGGAGCCGTTCGTCCTCGGCGAGCGCCAGCACCCGCGCGTCGAACTCGAGCCAGGAGAGCTCGCGGTTCAGGAAGCGGCTGGGGCCGAACGAGTGGATCGTCGGATCGTCACCGAGCATGGGTGCAGGATGCTAGGCGCAGCCTCCGCGAACGACGGGTTTTTTTGCGCGCGCGGTGGAGTTCTCGTGGCGGGCGCATGAACCGCGCTGACCGGCCGCGGGTCACGCGGCGAAGAAGCTGCGCAGCTTGACGCGCAGCGAGCGCGCCTCGGCGCGCTCGATCGCGAACTCGTAGCTCGCGACGAGCGCGCGCGTCTCGCTGCGCCAGCTGCAGCGCTCCGCGGCAGCCCGGCCGCTGCGCGCGAGGTCCGCCGCGAGCGTGCGGCTGCCGAGGATCCGGCGCACCGGCTCGAGCGCGCCCTTCGATTCGGCGGGGTCGTACAGGAAGCCGGTCTCTTCGTGCTCGACCACCTCGCGGAGGCCGCCGGCGTCGGCCGCGACGACCGGGAGCCCTGAGGCCATCGCCTCGAGCGCGACGAAGCCGAGCGTCTCCGTGGCGGACGGCATCACGAACACGTCGGCCGAGGCGTACGCCGCGGCGAGGTCTTCTCCGGAGAGGAAGCCGGCGAACGTGACGGGCAGCTTGCGGTACGTGCGTTCGAGCCGCGCGCGCTCCGGCCCGTCGCCGACGAACGCGAGGCGCACGCCCGGCAGCTCGGCGAGCACGGGCGCGAGCGAGTGAAGGTTCTTCTCCGCCGCAAGCCGCCCGACGTACAGGAGGAGCGGGCGGTCGACCCGACCGCCCGCGAGGCGCTCGCGCATCACCAGGGAGCGCTTCCGCGGATGGAAGAGCTCGGGGTCGACGCCGCCGCGCCAGAGGCCGGTGATCTCGAAGCCGCGCGCGACGAGCGCGTCGCGCGTCGCCCTCGACGGGCACAGGTTCAGCTCCGCGAGCGCGTGCGCGCGGCGGAGCAGCTTCCACGCCGGCGCCTCGAGCTCGGGATAGCCGTAGCGCTGCGCGTAGCCGGGCAGATCGGTGTGGTACGACGCCACCGTCGGAATCGCGAGCGCCCGCGCAGCGAGCAGCCCGAAGGTTCCCACCGCGACCGGTCCGACCGCGTGCAGCACGTGCGGCCGGAAGCGCACGAGCTCGAGCACGATCCGCGGATCGGGCGCGCCGACCACGACGTCCGGATAGAGCGGGAAGCGGGCGCCCGGCACTTGCAACAGCCGCTCTCCGTCACACACCGGCTCCGCGGGCGCGGGCGTGATCGTCAGCACATCGTGCCCGAGCGCGATCAGCTCGCGGATCGTGTGCGTCAGCCGATTCGAGATGCCGTCGATCTTGGGCGCGTGGACCTCGGTCGCGATCGCGATGCGCATGGTCTCGTCTCCCGTTTTGGGGGAGAAGGTCGGGTCCCCGCGAGGCGGGGCGGTGGAGACCGAGTCACCGCGCGGCGGAGGTTTCGCAGCGAAGAGCGCCCGAGGGGATGGCATTCCGGTGGCGAGCCGCAGGGCAATCGACTTGTGCGGTCGGTTTGCCGGCTAGCTGCCCGAGCGGACCACACGGTTCGTCTCCGGGAAGGCCGCCTCGAGGGCCGCTCTCAGCGCGGGGACGACATCGGGGCTCCACGCGCCCTCGAACACGAGGCGTCCCTCCGCGCTCTGCAGCGTCACTGCCGGCACCCTCGTGCCGTCGGGAAGCAGCGCATCCGTGTATCCCGCCGCGAGGTAGTCATAGACGTAGGGAACGGTCCATCCGAGCGATGCGAGCCGCGTTCCGAAGGTCGACTCGTTCACGAGCGATTGCGGAAGGAGCACCGTCAATACGCCGGGGTGCTTCTGGAAGGGCGCCAGCGACTTCGCGAGCGCGTCGAATTGCTCGCTCTTCGGATCCGCGAACACGACGAGAAAGCCGCGCTTGGCGGTGGTCTCTTGCAGCGGGAGCCGGCCCAGTCCCAGCGCGCTTCCACTCAGCCGCGGCCCGAGCGCCAGAGTGAGATTCGGCGAAAGCTTCTTCAGCTCGCCGAGGCGCACCTTGTTGGCCTCGTCGACCAGGTTGGTGATTGCGACTGGGACGGTGTGAACGCCGTCGCGGCCGAAGTCGATCCGAGCGCGCGCGCCATTCTCGACGCGGATCAGCACCCCTTCACTGCCCGCGGCAAGCGGCGAAGAGAGGTCGCGCTTCGTAACCGCGACGCGATACGGCCAGAACCGCTCGCTCGCGAGCAGATTCTCCTCGCTCACGACGGTCGCCGACGGCTGGGCGACCTCCCAGGCAGGAAGGGAGCCAGCGTCGCGTAGCTCGTCGGAGAGAGCCGGCGACGCGAGCGCCAGCACGAACAGCACCAGTCGGGGATGAGCAAGCATGGGCGTCCCTTCGTCAGCAATGGAATGGAAGGGGCCGCCATCCAGAACGGATGGCGGCCCCGAGAGACAAGCCGTGAGCTGGACTGTTAGGCCTTGCGGCGCTTACCGAGGTAAGCGAGGCCCCCGAGGCCGAGAGCGAGCAGACTGGCCATCGCCGGCTCCGGGACGACGGGCGACACGTTCGCGGAGATCGCGAGGTTGTCGATGATGGAGCCGGCCTCGTCGAAGCTCAGCCGGAAGAAGCCCGCCGCCGCAGCGGCCGCGGGCGCGGCGAAGCTGTAGAGCGTGTCCACGCTCGACAGGACCGCGGAGCCGACGCTCGCGTATGCGATGCCGTCCGTGGAGAACTCCACGTTGATCGTGCCTGAAGTGAGCGCCGTGCGCGCTCCGAACGCGATGCTCCACGTGTCACCCTGGAGGCCCGCGCCCGGGACCGCCGAGAACACGACCGAGGTCGCCGCTTGCGTCAGCATCGCGGCGAAGTTCGCCTCGATCGCGCCCTCGGCGATCTGAATCGTCATCGAGTCGAATGGGTTCGGGACGATCCCACTCAGGTTGGACGCGAGACTTCCCGCGAACGGGATCATCGCCTCGTCTCCGTTTCCGGTCGGGACGATGTCAGTCGAGCCGAACTGCCCGTTCATGTACATCGTGCCGAAGACACCGGAGTCCGGACCCGCGTTGAAGGTCGGGTCGAGGTTCGAGTAGTTCGCGCCCAGTGTGTTCTGCAGGGTCGCGTTGTCGATGGAGAGCAGGCCTCCACCGCTGATCCACTGGGAGAAGTCCCAGCCCGAGATCACATCCGCTTGAGCAGACGTCGCGGCACCGGCCGAAAGCGCCAGCGCGACGACGAGTTTCTTGAGCTTCATCTTCGTTCTCACTTGGTGTTATTGAGTTGGAGTCGGTTGTGGGCCGGC
>DASTOI010000418.1:0-5667 GCA_035762585.1 Myxococcota bacterium | reverse complement strand
ACAGTGGCCTCCACGTGCGCTGGACCCTCAGCGGGCGTTGATCGGGCATCCTGAGTCGGCCTTCTAGCGAATCGTGACCTTCGGCTTCGCGACGCCCGCGCGCGTCGCCGACACCGGGTTCCCGAGCTGCGTGTAGGGGAGCGCCCAGGAGAGCGCGGCCTGGCGTCCGCCGTCGAGCGACTCCCAGATCGCGCGCACGCTGCCTTGCGTCGCGACGCTCGGCTTCGCGGCGACGATCGCCGCGATCTCGTGCGCGCGCTCCCACAGTTTCTCGTTCGTCGTGACCTCGGAGACGAGCCCGATCCGCAGCGCCGTTTGCGCCGAGACCCGCTCGTCGTTGCCCATCAGCGTGATCCGTAACACCTCGCCGAGCGGAATGCGGCGCGCGAGGCCGATCGGCTCGACCGCCGCGGTCATGCCGAACGTGACGTGCGGGTCGAAGAACTGCGCGTCTTCGGAGCAGATCACGATGTCCGACTCGTTCACCCAGTAGAACGCGCCGCCGCCGCAGAGCCCGTGGACGGCGCAGATCACCGGCTTCCAGAAGCGATTCTGCTTCGGCGAGAGGAACTCGCCGGGATCGCGCCGCTCCCACGGGTTCACGCGATTGCTGTAGTGGTACCCCTGCTTCACGTCGACGCCGGTGCAGAACGCGCGGCCCGGCGCGGCGCGTAGCACGACTGCGTTGACGTCGTCGTCGGTGTGGAGCTCGCGCCAGAGCTGCTGGAACTCCTCGCACATCTTGCGATTGAAGGCGTTCATCGCCTCGGGACGGTGGATCGTGATGGTCCCGACCTTGTCGGCGCTCTTCTCGAAGAGAACGGTCTCGAAGGACATGGGGCTCCTGCAGAAAGAAGGGCGGTCAGTCTCGAATCGTATAACTCATTTGACCTGGTGAGCGCTCTCGGGGTAGCGTGCGCGACGGCCGCGCCGCTAGCGGTGCGAGGAGGGCCGCGCTCGATGCCGGCAGTGCTCACGCGACTCGAGGATGGCGTAGCGATCGTCTCGCTGAACCGGCCGGAGAAGCACAACGCGCTCGACGACGCAGCGAGCGGCGAGCTTCGCGACGCGCTGAACGCGGCGATCGAGAGCCCGGAAGTGCGCGCGATCGTGCTGCGCGGGGAGGGGCCGAGCTTCTGCTCGGGGCGCGACACGACGCAGCTCGGCCAGCGCGCGCGCGACGAGAGCGACTTCGCGTTCGTGCGCCGCGCCCAAGATGGGCGGCTCGCCATGCTCGACGCGCCGAAGCCGATCGTCGCCGCGCTCAAGGGCCACGTGATCGGCGGCGGGCTGGAGATCGCGCTGGCCTGCGACATCCGCGTGGCCGCGACCGACGTGAAGATGCGGCTGCCCGAGGTCAAGTTCGGGATTCTGCCAGACACCGGCGGCACGCAGCTGCTCGGCGCGCTGATCGGGCCTTCGAAGACGAAGTACCTCGTGATGACGGGCGAGGCGATCGACGGCGCCACGGCCGAGCGGTGGGGCGCGGTCGATTTTCTCGTGTCGCCGGGCGAGCTCGACTCCCGCGCGCTCGCGCTCGCGAAGCAGCTCGCTGCGAACGCGCCGCTCGCGGTTGCGATGGCAAAGGGGCTCGTGGACCAGCAGTGGGCCGACGCGATGCGGCGCGGCACGCGCGCCGAGCTGCTCGCGCAGGCTGCGCTGTTCAAGTCGAGCGATTACGTCGAGGCGCGCGCCGCTCTCCGCGAGAAGCGCGCGCCGAAGTTCTCGGGGAGATGAGCCGGTGACGCTGCGAGAGCCGCCGCCGCTCGGCACCGCGATGCTGCCGCGAGACACCTTCAGTGGGCAGACCGCCCTCGTGACCGGAGGCGGCACGGGGCTGGGCAAGGCGATCGCGTGCGAGCTCGCGCGCACCGGCGCGAACGTCGCGATCGCGAGCCGCGGCGAAGAGCACCGCGCGCGCGGCGTCGCCGCGATCGAGCGGCTCGGGGCGAAGGCGCTCGGCGTCGCCGTCGACGTGCGCGAGCCCGAGTCGATCGCGGCGGCGTTCGACGCCGCGGAGAGCGCGCTCGGTCGGGTCACGATCCTCGTGAACAACGCCGCGGGCAACTTTCCGGTGGCTTCGGAGGAGCTCTCGCCGCGCGGCTGGCGTTCGGTCACGCAGATCGTCCTCGACGGAACGTTCTTTTGTTCGAGCGAGCTCGCGAGGCGACTGATCGCGCGCGAGCAAGGCGGCGCGATCCTGAACATCGGCGCCACCTACGCGTGGACCGGCGGGCCCGGAACGGCGGCGTCCGCGGCGGCGAAGGCGGCCGTCACGAACCTCACGCAGTCGCTCGCGGTCGAGTGGGCGCCCAACGACATTCGCGTGAACTGCCTCGCGCCCGGCGCGTTTCCGCACGAGGACATGCCGGAGCACATGCGCGGCGGACGCCCCGCCGACGAGGCGGCGCGAGCGCGCACGATCCCGGCCGGGCGGGTTGGCCGGCTGCACGAGCTCGGCTGGCTCGCGACCTACATGTGCTCGCCCTACGCCGCTTACCTAACAGGCGAGACGATCGTGCTCGACGGCGCGAACTGGCTGCGCCGCAATCTGCGCATGCCCGATTTCGAGACCGTGCGCGACACCGTGCCGCGCCGCGCGAAGTGAGGTCTGCGACATGAGACGCCAACGCTCCGAGCGAACGCGGCTCGAGAAGCCGCAAGCCGGCCAGCGCCGCGCGAGCGGCGCAGCCGGCGCGCAGTGAGCCGAAGGCGAACGGAGCTCGAAAGAAATGGATCTCTTGCCCGACGAAGCACAGCAAGAGGTGATCGCGTCGACGGCGGCGCTACTCGCAAAGGAGCTACCCGTCTCGCGGCTGCGCGACTCCTTCAGCACGGGCCCCGAGCGCCTCTCGGATTCCCTGTGGCGAACGTTCGCCGAGCTCGGATGGTTCGGGCTCGGCCTCGCGGAAGACCTCGGCGGCGTCGGCTTCGGCGCGGTCGAGGAGGTGCTGCTCGCGCGCGAGCTCGGCCGAGCGCTCGCGCCGCCGAGCGTAATCGCGACGCTCCTCGCCGCGCGGTGCGCCGCGCGCGCGCCCGACGGTCAGCGACGCGATGCGCTGCTCCGCGGCACGCTGCGAGCGGGCTGGGCGGAGCCGGTGGGCGAAGCGGAGATCGGCTCGCGGGTTCGAGGACGCTTCCAGCTCATCGACGCGCACGGGACGCAGCTCCTGTTTGCAGCGAACGCATCTGGCGCTGCGCTGCTCGATGTCGAGGCTGCACGGGGAGAGCCCGCGGCTTGCCTCGACGATGCGGTCTCACTCGCTGCGGCGACGATCGACGCGCCCGCGCTCGCATTCGTGCCCGCCGCGCGCGAGCCGCTCGCGCTGCGCGCCGCGCTGCTGACGGCGGCGGCGCTCACGGGTATCGCGGAGGCCGCACGCGATCAGGCAGCGCGCTACGCGAACGAACGTGTCCAGTTCGGAAGGCCGATCGGCGCGTTTCAGGCGATCAAGCACCGCTGCGCCGACATGGCCGTACGTGCGGAGGTGGCCTGGCAGCAGACCGCGTACGCCGTGCTCGCGTTGCGCGAGTCGCTGGCCGACGCCGCCTTCCAGGTGGCGTCCGCGAAAGCGATCGCCGCGCAGGCCGCGCTCGAGAGCTCCGCGAGCAACGTGCAGGTGCACGGCGGCTACGGCTTCACCGTCGAGTACGACGCGCAGCTGCTCGTGAAGCGCGCGCACGTCTACGAGCGGCTCGCCGGCTCACGCACCCAACAACTCGCCGCTGTGCTCGCCGCGCCGGCGCCGCTTTGAGGAGACGCGATGGACCTCGACGTCACCGCGGAGGACCGGGCGTTCCGAGACGAGGTGCGCGCGTGGCTGCGCGAGAACGTGCCGCGTGAGCTGCGGCCCGAGATCGGTCCCGAGGCGCGAGCCTTCGACCTCGCGTGGCAGCGAAGACAGTTCGACGGCGGCTGGGCGGGCGTCGCGTGGCCCAAGGAGTACGGCGGCCGAGGGCTCTCGCTGCTCCAGCAGATGATCTGGTTCGAGGAGTACGCGCGCGCCGGCGGCCCCTACATCGGAACTTGCTTCGTGGGGATCAATCACGCGGGTCCGACGCTGATCGCGCGAGGGAGCGACGCGCAGAAGACTTTCCACCTGCCGAAGATCCTGCGAGGCGACGTCGTCTGGTGTCAGGGCTTCTCGGAGCCGAGCGCGGGATCGGACCTCGCTTCGCTGAAGACGCGCGCCGTTCTCGATGGCGACGAGCTCGTCGTGACGGGGCAGAAGATCTGGACCAGCTTCGCGCAGCTCGCCGATTATCAGGAGCTACTGGTCCGCACCTCGAGCGAGGGCCGCAAGCATCACGGCATCACGTGGGTGATCTGTGACATGAAGAGCCCGGGCATCGAGGTGCGCCCGATCGTCACGATGTCGGGCGGCGCCGAGTTCTGCGAGGTCTTCTACGAAAACGTGCGCATTCCCGTCGCGAACGTGGTGGGGAAGATCGACGACGGCTGGAGCGTCGCGATGTCGACGCTCGGCTTCGAGCGCGGAACCGGCTTCATCCCCGAACAGATGGCGCTCGCCGCGGAGGTCGAGGAGCTGATCGCCGAGGCGCGCGTGCGGATCGGGCCCGACGGTCGGCGCCCCGCGATCGCCGACGACGAGATCGCGCGACGGCTCGCGCAGCTGCGCGCGGAGGTCGCAGCGCTGCGCGCGATGACGCTCGCGACCGTCTCGCGCGCGCGGCGCCAGCCGGTGCCCGGACCGGAGGGCTCGCTCACGAAGATCTTCTTCTCCGACATCCGCCAGCGCATATACAAGCTCGCGATGGAGATCCTCGGCGCCGACGCGCTCGTCCTCACGGGCATGGCGGACGGCTGGACGCGCTCGTACCTGCGCTCCTACGCCGCGACGCTCGGCGGCGGCACGAGCGAGATCCAACGGAACATCGTTGCCGAGCGCATCCTCGGGCTGCCGAAGGACGTAACCAAGTGAGCGGGCCGCGCAGTCGCTGGCGATGGGCTCTGGAGCACGTCTCGTACCGCACGCTCCTCTGGCGGATCGGAGTGTTAGGCAGCGGCGTGTTACTGCCCAGTTGCGACCGGAAGACCGGACGCCTGCCACGCCGCCAAGCCACCCTCGAGGTGGTAGAGAGCACCGCGGTAGCCCGCCGCAAGGAGTGCCTCTTCGCCCTTGCGCGCGCGAGGCCCGACCATGCAGTAGAGCGCCACGCCATGCGGCGCACTGACTTCCGAGATTCGCGCTCCGATCTCTTCGAAGGAGATGTTGAGTGCGCCCGGAACGTGGCTCGCCGCGTACTCCTCCGGCGTGCGGACGTCGATGATGACCGGCGCAGTACCAGCCTGGACCTTCGCGTTGAGCTCAGCCGGGGAAAGACTGGGAACGGTGGCGGCAGAATCGACGGGATCGCCGAGAGCCGGCACTGCAAGAGTGAGCCCGAACGCGAGCAAGAGGGATGCTACACGCATGGAGTTCTCCCTTCTTTCAGCTGCCTAACGGATCGGGCTTCAGCTGCGAGAGCTTGGGCTACCCGAGTCTCGCCGAAGCCCCAACGCAGGATGCCAGACACCACCGTGGATCGGAATGCCAAACCGGGCTCTCGACAGCTGCAAGCCCTTGCTAGCCCGCGAGCTGCTGGAACACGCCACCGCCGGATTCCTTCCAATAGCGGTACCCGTCGAGTTCGGACTCTGAGACG
>DASTOI010000417.1:0-3358 GCA_035762585.1 Myxococcota bacterium | reverse complement strand
CGACGTCGCTCGAGAAGAGCTGGCCCGTCATGCCGAGATGCAGCAGCAGCTGCGCGCCGCCGTCGATCTCGGCGATCAGGTACTTCCCGCGCCGCGTGAGCGTCTTCACGGTGCGCCCGATGAGCGCGCGGCGCAGCTTCGCCGGCGGTGTGAGGAAGAAGTAGGACGGCTTCGTCGTGCGCACGTGCGCGAAGGTTCGCCCGACCAGTACGGGCGCGATGCGCCGGCGCGTGACCTCGACTTCGGGAAGCTCCGGCATTTGTTATTGAAGACCGCCGCCGCGCCACGGCTCGACCAGGATCTTCACGTGCTGATCGGGCCGCGCGAGCGTCTCGAACGCGGCCGCGACGCCGTCGACGCCTACGCGGCCGGTGACGAACGCGCTCGCGTCGATCTCGCCGTCCGCGAGCGCATGCAGCGTCGCCGCGAACTCGTCGGCCGTGTAGCCGAGCACGAACTGGAGATTCAGCTCCTTCGAGATCGGCACGAGCGGCTGGATGCGGTCCTCCTCGAGGCACACGCCCACGACGACGATTCGCCCGCCGCGCGGCGCCTGCTTCATCAGCTGCGCGAGCATGCCGGGCACGCCGACGCACTCGAACAGCACTGCTTGCTTCGCGCCGGCCGCGGCCGTGAAGCGCTCCATCGGCGATTCGTCGCGCGGGTCGACGACGACGTGAGCGCCGATCTTCGCTGCCTGCGCGCGGCGAATCGGCGAGAAGTCCGACGCGACGATCGGCTCGATACGGCGCCGTTTCAGCGCGGCGATCAGCGCGAGCCCGACAGGCCCACAGCCGATCACGAGCGGCGCCTCGCCGTTCCCGAGCCCCGCCTTCGCGACGGCGTGCTCTGCGACGGCGAGCGGCTCGGTGAGCGCCGCGGCTTCGGTGGGCAGTGCGTCCGGCACCCGTAACAACCAGCCCTCGCTGAGCACCATGCGCTCGCCATAGCCGCCCGGGAACTCGTTCGAGTAGCCGACGCCGGCGATGCGCTCGCCCACCGGAACCATCGGCATCGAGCAGACGCGGTCGCCCCGCTTCAGCTTGCGCTCCGTACCGGGGCCGAAATCGAGGATCTCGGCGCAGAACTCGTGCCCCATCACGACATCGCGCGACAGATCCATCACGAACGCCCACGCATCGATCTCGCGCGACACGCGCGCCATCTGCTCGCCGTGCTTCAGCGCGTGGAGATCCGACCCGCAGATGCCGCACGCGAGCGTCTTCACGAGCACCTGACCGGGGCCCGGCACCGGGTCGGCGATCTCGTCCGCGACGATTCGACCCGCTCGCATCACGGCGGCGCGCATGGCGTGCTCCCAGAGAAGAGAGGCGACTCTATCGCGGATCTCCAGGCGCTCGGACGGCGCTCGCGGGCTCGGGCGCGAGGCGGGCGGCCCGGCAAACGCCGCGCGAGATCACTAGTTTCCGCCGTTCATGAACGACCGCACCGCCGCTGCTCTGCCCTATCCCGAAGTGCCCGCGCAGGCTTCGTTTCCGGAGATCGAGGCGCGCGTCGCGGAGCGCTGGCGCAAGGAGCACACGTTCGAGCGCTCGGTCGAGCAGCGCCCAGCGGGCGCGAACGGCGCGAACGAGTTCGTGTTCTACGACGGGCCGCCGTTCGCGAACGGGCTGCCGCACTTCGGGCACTTGCTGACGAGCTACGTGAAGGACGTGATCCCGCGCTACCAGACGCTGCGCGGGCGGCGCGTCGAGCGGCGCTTCGGCTGGGATTGCCACGGCCTGCCCGCGGAGATGGAGGCGGAGAAGGAATTAGGGGTTTCCGGCCGCGCGGCGATCCTCGCGTTCGGGATCGATCGCTTCAACGAGCACTGCCAGCGCTCGGTGCTGAAGTACACCGAGCAGTGGCAGGAGACGATCACGCGCGCGGGCCGCTGGGTCGACTTCAAGAACGACTACAAGACGATGGACCTCTCCTACATGGAGAGCGTGCTGTGGGCGTTCAAGCGGCTCTGGGATCTCGGGCTGATCTACGAAGGGCTGCGCGTGCTGCCGTACTCCTGGGCCGCGCAGACCCCGGTCTCGAACTTCGAGACGCGCATGGACAACTCGACGCGCCCGAAGCAGGACCCAGCGATTACGGTGCGCTTCGAGCTGACGCCGCTGCCGGGCGAAGCGTCGCCAATGGAGCTGTGGGCCTGGACGACGACGCCGTGGACGCTGCCCTCGAACCTCGCGCTCGCGGTCGGGCCGGCGCTCGACTACGCCGTGCTTGCGCTCGGCGGCCGCCGCATCGTGCTCGGCGCCGCGTGCGCGGAGAAGTACGCGAAGGAGCTCGCGGGCGCCGAGCAGATCGCGGTGATGAAAGGCGCGGAGCTCGCCGGACGCAGCTACGAGCCGCTCTTCCCATACTTCTCAGGCGCCGCGAACGCGTTCCGCGTGCTCACCGGCGAGTTCGTCGACGTCGCGGAAGGCACGGGCATCGTGCACATGGCCCCCGGCTTCGGCGAGGACGACCTCGCGGCCTGCACCGCCGCCGGCATCGGCGTGGTCGTGCCGGTCGACGACGCAGGCAAGTTCACGGCCGAGATCACGGACTGGGCGGGCGAGCACGTCTTCGACGCGAACCCGCAGATCATCCGCGTCCTCAAGGAACGCGGAGCGCTCGTCCGCCACGACACGATCGTCCATAACTACCCGCACTGCTGGCGCACCGACACGCCGCTGATCTACCGCGCGATGTCATCGTGGTTCGTGCGGGTGTCCGAGCTCAAGGACCGCCTCGTCGCGAACAATCGGAAGATCAACTGGATCCCGCCGCACGTGCGCGACGGCCTGTTCGGCAACTGGCTCGAGAACGCGCGCGATTGGTCGATCTCGCGCAATCGCTTCTGGGGCTCGCCGATTCCGGTCTGGCGCAGCGACGACCCGAAATTCCCGCGCGTCGACGTCTACGGCAGCCTCGCGGAGCTCGAGCGCGACTTCGGCGTCCCCGTGACGGATTTGCATCGGCCAGCGATCGACCGACTCGTGCGCCCGAACCCGGACGACCCGAGCGGCAACGCGATGATGCGCCGCATCCCCGACGTGCTCGACTGCTGGTTCGAGTCGGGCTCGATGCCGTACGCGCAGGTGCACTACCCGTTCGAGAAGAAGGACTGGTTCGAGCACCACTTCCCGGCGGATTTCATCGTCGAGTACGTCGCGCAGACGCGCGGCTGGTTCTACACGCTGCACGTGCTCGCGACGGCGCTCTTCGATCGGCCGGCGTTCAAGAACGTGATCTGCCACGGCGTCACAGTCGACGAGGAAGGGAAGAAGCTCAGCAAGCGCCTCCGTAACTATCCAGAGCCCGAAGAGGTGTTCGAGAAGCACGGCTCCGACGCGCTGCGCTGGTA
>DASTOI010000416.1:0-2750 GCA_035762585.1 Myxococcota bacterium | reverse complement strand
GGTCGCGATCTCGGCGAGCTGCTCGCTCGTCGTCCCGTACTGGTGCATGTGGCGGTGCGCGACCATCGCGTAATTGCTGACGAGGGTCATGCCGGTCCAGCCCTCGAGGTTGTCGACCGGCGTGCGCGCGCCGCCTAGCTGACCCCCGACGCCGATCGCGAACGCGTTGCTGTGCGCGGTCGAGCCGTACGTCAGCAACGCGACGCGCGCGCGCCCGGCGGCGATGTCTCGCTTCGCGTGCGCGGCGTGGACCTCGTACGAGCTGCCGCCGACGTTCGTCGTGTCGATCACGCACGGCGAAAGCCCGAAGTACTCCGCGATCTGAAGGCCCGCCATCCCGCCGCCGTCGCCGGCGTCGTAGATCGCGTCGACGTCGCGCCAGGCGAGCCCCGCGTCGGCGAGCGCCCGCGCGGCGCTCGCCGCCTTGATCTGGAGCGGGCTCACGCGGCCCTCGACGTCGCGCGACGGGTACTCGTGAATCCCGACGATCGCGGCGTCGCGCTTTTGTGTCGCCACGGCCCCTCCCTGTGCGAGCGTTTCGCGAGGCGAAGGGCTGACTCTAGGTTCGCCGCGGCGCGCTTCGCTAGGAGACCGCCTCAGGATGCCCGACCACCGCACGCCGAGCTCGGCGCACGCGGAGGCCACTGTTCGACTCACGCCCTTAACAGCTTCGCGCGCGAGTCGGGGGCGCCCGCGGCAGCTGCCGATCCCCCGCCGTGACGGCACGCACCGGCGCATCCCCCAGACGGGTGAGCAAGCTCGCATTCGCGTAAAACCTAATGGCCCCCGGTGGCGGCGGTCACCGGCGCGGGGTACCCCGCGTCACCGCACTCGCTCTCGCTCCGTCGCACGCTGCACCTGGGGAGGTCGTCATGCACGCTCACGCCGCTCGCCTGGCTGGATGGCTCACGGGCTTTGCGCTCGCGCTCGCCGCGCCCGCCGCCGCGGAGGTTCCGCGCACCGCGGAGGAAGTGCTCGGGCCGCGGATCGATACGTCCGGCACGGTTGCCGTCTCTCGCCCGCGGCCTCGGCCGCGCGTCGACGCGCTTCACTTCTGGAATGGCGTCGCGATCGACGCGAGCGGCCTCGACCACACGCCGGTCGCGCCCGGCGAGACGCGCACGTTCGGCGAGCAGCTCGGGCCCGGTCGCGCGAGCCGCGCGATGGCGATCGTGCACATCGCCATCTTCGAAGCGCTGAACTCGATCGCCGGGAGCTATCAGGGGATCCTGGGCCTGCCGCGCGCGCCGCTCGGCGTGTCCCCTGACGCGGCAATCGCGCAGGCTGCCCACGACACGCTCGTGGCGCTGTACCCCTCGCAGCGCGCCAGCTTCGACGCGGTGCTCGCGAGCGAGCTCGCGCGCGTGCGCCTCGCGTTCGCACGCAAGCGCGGCGTCGATGTCGGCCGCCGTGCCGCCGCCGCGATCCTCGCGCGCCGCGCGAACGACGGCGCCGCGCACGCGGAGCCGCTGATGGGCAGCGAATACGTACCGAGCGATGACGCGGGCGTCTGGCGCCAGGACCCGATCAGCTTGGTGCCGATCGCGCTTGGGGGGCACTGGGGCGAGGTCGATCCGTTCGTGATTCCGTCGGGCGCGCAATTCCGCGCTCCCGTGCCGCCGGCGCTCTCGAGCCCCGAATACGCGGCGGCGTTCAACGAGGCGCAGAGTCTCGGCGGCGACGGCATCACGACGCCGACGTTGCGCACGGTCGAGCAGACGCAGATCGGAATCTTCTGGGCGTACGACGGAACGCCGAGCCTGTGCGCGCCGCCGCGCCTCTACAACCAGATCGCGACGCAGATCGCGAAGCAGCGCGGAACCTCGATGCTCGAGACCGCGCGGCTGCTCGCGCTCGTGAACGTCGCGATGGCCGACGCCGGGATCGCGGTCTGGGAGTCGAAGTACTACTACCACTACTGGCGACCTGTTGCGGGAATCCGCGAAGCGGACGCCGGCACCGGCCCGAGCGGGACGGGCGACGACAATCCCGATACGCAGGGCGACGCTGCATTCAGCCCGCTCGGCGCGCCGGCGAGCAATCTGGCCGGCCCGAACTTCACCCCGCCGTTCCCCGCCTATCCGTCGGGCCACGCCGGCTTCGGCGGTGCGCTCTTCCAGACGCTGCGCCTCTTCTACCGGACTGACGCGATTTCCTTCACGTTCGTCTCGGACGAGCTCAACGGCATCACGCGTGACAACACGGGCGCAATCCGCCCGCTCTTGCCGCGCAGCTTCCAGACGCTGTCGCAGGCGGAGGAGGAGAACGGCCAGAGCCGGATCTACCTCGGCATCCACTGGAGCTTCGACAAGACCGAGGGCATCGCGCAGGGCCGCAGCGTCGCGAGCTACGTGTTCCAGAACCTCTATCGCCGCCGGCGCTGACCGCGGGCGGCGCATCGCCGCAGGCACGGATGTTGCTCCCAATGGATGAGGGAGCGACGCGTGGGTCAGATCGAACCAGAGAAGGCGCTGAAGGAGTACGTCCGCAAGCGCGATTTCGCGCGAACGCCCGAGCCGCGCGGCCGCACGGCGAAGCCGCCGCGCGCGGGCGCGCCGCTGTTCGTCGTGCAGCAGCACGCCGCGCGGCGGCTCCACTACGACTTCCGGCTCGAGCTCGACGGCGTGCTGAAGAGCTGGGCGGTGCCGAAAGGGCCGAGCCTCGACAGCTCCGAGCGCCGCATGGCGGTCGAGACCGAGGATCACCCGCTCGAATACGCAGGCTTCGAGGGAGTGATTCCGAAGGGCGAG
>DASTOI010000415.1:0-4811 GCA_035762585.1 Myxococcota bacterium | reverse complement strand
GGCCGGCGTAGCGCGCGTACTGAGCGAGCGCCGTTCCACGGCGCTCGCAGCCCCACGGTGTGGCGAGCCGCAACAACAGCTCGGGCGGAGCGATGCGGCGCGCAGATCTGCGCGGGGCACATCGCTTGCAATCGCGCCCGGCCCGGGCAACCAGCCACAGGAGCACTTCATGTCGTCGCGACCGAATGGATCGAGCGCTGCGCGCACTGCCGAGCACTTCGACGTGCTGATCGTCGGCGCCGGAATTTCCGGGATCGGCGGCGCCTACCACCTCCAGCAGCAATGCCCCGGCACGAGCTTCGTCGTGCTCGACGCGCTCGAGAGCTACGGCGGCACCTGGCTCACGCACACGTATCCGGGCATCCGCTCGGACAGCGACCTCTACACCTTCGGCTACCGCTTCAAGCCGTGGACGAGCGCGCCGATCGCCTCGGCCGACGAGATCCGCAGGTACATGGGCGAGGTGATCGCGGAGAACGATCTCGCGCGGCACATCCGCTACCGCCACCAGATCACCGGCGCGAGCTGGTCGAGCCGAACGAACCGCTGGACAGTCGACGCGACGCGCACCGACACCGGCGAGAAGCTGCGCTTCACGACCGGCTTTCTGTGGATGTGTCAGGGCTACTACCGCCACGCGGAGGGCTACACGCCCGAGTGGAAGGACATGGCGAAGTTCCGCGGGCAGATCGTGCACCCGCAGCGCTGGCCGAAGGATCTCGACTACCGCGACAAGGAAGTGCTCGTGATCGGCTCCGGCGCGACGACCGCGACGGTCGTTCCGGCGATCGCGGCCGAGACGAAGCACACGACCGTGCTGCAGCGCTCGCCGACCTACTTCTTTCCGGCGCCCAACAAGAACGAGCTCGCCGACACGCTGCGCGAGCTCGAGATCGACGAGAGCTGGATTCACGAGATCGTCCGCCGCAAGATCCTGCACGACCAGCACGTGCTGACGCGCCGCTGCATCGAGCAGGGCGACGCCGTGAAGGAGGAGCTACTCGCGGGCGTGCGCGCTTTCCTGCCCGACGAGACCGTGGAGCAGCACTTCACGCCGAAGTACCGCCCGTGGCAGCAGCGCCTCGCCTACGTGCCGGAGGGCGACCTGTTCCAGGGCATCCGGTCCGGCAAGGCTTCGGTTGTTACGGACGAGATCGACCGCTTCACCGAGCACGGCGTGCTGCTGAAATCCGGCAAGGAGCTGCGCGCGGACCTCATCCTCACCGCGACCGGCTTCCACATCAGCATCCTGGGCGACATCGCGTTCACGATCGACGAGAAGCCGCTCGACCTGCACGAGACGGTCACCTACCGCGGCATGATGTTCACCGGCGTGCCGAACCTGCTCTGGATCTTCGGCTACTTCCGCGCGAGCTGGACGCTGCGCGTCGACCTGCTGGCCGACTTCGTGTGCCGGCTGCTGAATCACATGAAGCGGAACGGGACGAAGCGAGTCGAGGTGGCGCTGCGCGCCGAGGACGCGGACATGCCGCTGCACGACTGGATCGACCCTGACAACTTCAACCCCGGCTATCTGATGCGCTCGATGCATCTGCTGCCCAAGCGCGGCGACAAGCCGGAGTGGCAGCACACGCAGGACTACTGGCGCGAGAAGGACGAGATCCCGGCGATCGACCTGGACGCCGAGGAGTTCGTCTACTCGTGAACGTCGCCGCGCCTGGCGGGCCTCGCGGCGAGCTCTACGCGAGGTGCCGCGCCGCACGCGGGCGACTTGCGACTACGAATGCGCCGAGGCCGAGTAGCCAGGCGGCGTGCGGCTCGGCGACGCCGACGAGCGGATAGAGCGTTCCGGAATCCGAGGTGAGCGTGGGATTGGCGAGCGGCTGCCCGTTCGCATCGAACAGCTCGATCGCGATGATCCGGACCGTGGCCGTGAAATCGGTCGTCGCCTGGAACGATCCCGCAACGACGGAGCCTTCGGCGACCGAGATCAGCTCGAGCCACACGCCGACCCCGGAAGCGGATGTCACCGGCACCGTCAGGGTCCGCGGGAAGCTCACGTTGTTGGCGAACGTCTCGTGCCTGAAGAACTGGAGGCCCGTCACGGGTCCGGTGGTGTCGACGTCTTCGATCGCAGACGGATCGAACGTGACGACGTTCAGCGACGTGCGCGCGCTGACCGCCAGCGGTCCCGCGGCCCCGGTCAGGGTCGCGAGGTTCGTCCCGCTCACAGACAGCGTGATCGACATCGTGGTCGCGCCTGCGGCGGGATGCAGGATGTCCTGCGACACGGCGAACATGTTGACTTGGGCGCCCATCGAAATGCATTGACAAACGTGTGTCGCGGTTCCGGTCGCGAACGCACCCGCCCGGAGCGCGATGAAGTCGGCCGCCGCCGAACCGCCAAGGGCAGTGGAACCGTCCGCGGTAGAAGTGCCTTGGCTCGGGAGAACGGTCGTCTCGCCGCCGGCGACGAACGGAGAGCCGCCGCCGGTGAAGCTGTAGTTGTAGCCGGTGAGCACACCGATCGTCGCGCCGTGCGCTTGCGTCGAGAGAAGAGGAATGGCGAGGAGCGAGGTCAGGGCGGCAAGCCGCCGCACTGTGCTGACCTGGCCTTTGAGTCGGCGGCTGATCGACAAGGAGACTCCTCGGCTTGGGCGATAGGGGGACGAACAGGAGCGCCGCCGGCCGCGCGGCGCGAGCACCTTATGGGCGGGCGCGGAACGCGCGCATCATCCAGGCGGATGAGACGGGGGCTCGCATTTTCGCGGGGTGTTGCCGCTTGCTGGCACCACCTGCGATATCTCCGGAGCCACAACCACGGCGGGTGACTGCGGCGTCTTCTGATCAGACGAGGTGCCGGGATGGTTCGCGAGGAGCAGCTGCTGAGCTTGGTGGGCCGCGTCTACGACGCCGCGCTCGCGCCTGCGGCGTGGCCGGCGTTCCTCGAGGAGCTCGCAGAAACACTCGACGGGCAGGTCGCGATCTTCGGCTTCGCGCGGGCCGAGGCGCCGCAGCTCTCGATCCAATCGATCGCCCGCGCAGACCCGGAATCCATTCGCCTGTACAACGCTCACTACGGGGAGCGCGACCCCTGGCTCTTGCGCGGCTTCGCCCGCGGGTTTTATCAGACAGGCGCTACCGGCGTGAGCGAACAACTCGTCCCGAAGTCCGAGTACGTGCGAACCGAGTTCTACGCCGACTTCGGCGAGCGCTGGGGGATCGAGTCCGCCATCTCCGGCGTGATCCGCCGCGACCAGCGGTCGGTCGCGATGGTCAACGTCTGCTCGCGAAGGCTCGCGCCCTACGAAGCCGAGCACATCGCCTTGATGCGGGCGCTGGTTCCACACCTCCAGCGCGCTCTCCAGCTCCACACGCGGTTGACGAACCTCGAAGCGGAGCGCTCCGCGACAGCCGAGATCTTCGACCGGCTCGCGCTCGCAACCGTGCTGCTCGACGAGACCGGAGCCGTCGCGTTCGTGAACGGAGCCGCTTCGGAGCTGCTGTCCGCGCGCGACGGCCTCGGCGTCCAGCGCGGCGTTCTCTCGGCCGCGAGCGCGCGAGACGCGGCCGCACTCGGCCGCCTGACCGCGCAGGCGATTGCGACGACGCGGGGTGAAGAGCTCCACGCCGGAGGTGCGCTCGCGATCTCGCGGCCTTCGGGGAAGCGCCCCTACGTCGCGCTCGTCACGCCGCTGCGGAGTGCGAACGAGTACGCGCCGCACGGACGCGCTGCCGCCGCGGTATTCGTCACCGATCCCGAGTCGGAGGCGACGCCGGACGAGACGTTGCTGCGCGCGGCGTTCGGTTTGACGCGAGCGGAGTCGCGCGTTGCGATGCGAATCGCACAGGGCCAGCGGTTCTCGGACGTGACCCAGGAGCTGGGCATCGGCGCAGCGACCGGCCGCACGCACCTGAGGAACGTCTTCGCGAAGACCGGCACGCGTACGCAGGCGCAGTTCGTGCGCCTCGTCTCCGCCGCGCTCGCCCCGCTGCGGCGCGGGCCGGAGCGCGCAAGCGCGAACGGGCGCCGGGATGCTGTCAACGGCTCGTGAACGCGACGCGCAGCGCGGCGCTCAGGCCTCTCGCGCGCGCAGCGCGGCGTACAGCGCGTCGTAGAGGAACGCCGCCTTTTCGACGGTCTCGTGGTCGTCGCGCGCGACGAGTGGAAAGCCGCGCGACAACAGCTTCAATCCCGGCGATTCGGGCGTATCGGACTCCCGGCCCGCAATGTCGGCGCCGTGGACGATGCGGGCGAGCGCATCGAGCGCAGTGTCCGGGCCGACGCGCTCCTTGCGGATCTGCTCGAACGACGTGACGCCGCCGTCGTTCGCGTAGCGCGCGCCCGGCGCGTCGAAGCCGAGCGCGTCGCCACGCTCGCGCTCGAAGCGCGCGACCTCGGCGGGCTCGAGGAACACGAACCGGGCGTCGGGATCGACGAAGCGGCGAATCAGCCACGCGGTCGCCGTGCGGTTCACGCGGATGTGCTTGCGCGTAATCCAGAGCATGCCGTCGGCTCTCGCGGCTCCCTAACTCCGGACCAGCTTCCCCGGCAGCTCGCCCGTGCTCTCGCCGCGCTCGAACGTGACGGCGCCCGAGCACACCGTCGCGACGTAGCCGCGCGCGCGCTGGACGAGGCGCTTGCCGCCGGTCGGCAGGTCGTACGCGATCTCCGGCGCGACGACGCCGAGCTGGGCGAAGTCGATCAGGTTGAGGTCCGCCTTCAGGCCTTCGGCGATGCGACCGCGATCGGTCATCCCGACCAGCGCCGCGGTGTCCGCGCTCTGCGCCTTGACCAGCTTCTCGAGCGGCAGCTTCGGGCCGCGCGTGCGGTCCTTCGCCCAGTGCGA
>DASTOI010000414.1:0-5731 GCA_035762585.1 Myxococcota bacterium | reverse complement strand
TCGGGGATCGCGTCGAGCGGCGTCGCGCGCAGTGAGAAAACTCCCCACGCGAACGCAGCGGCGACGCTCAACAGCGTGAGGCCGCGGTTGCGCGCGCACAGCGCGATCAGGCGCGCGATCGGACCGTGCTTCGCTTCGGTTGCGTCGCTCACCACTGCTCCAACGCGGATTGGATGCGGCTCTCGGCGGCAATTAGGAAGTTCCCCGATTCGACGACCCGCTCTCCCGCTTCCAGACCGCTCAAGATCTCGATCCGACGCTCGCCCGCGGCGCCGGTCGTGACGGTGCGCGGCTCGAGGCGACCCTCACCGCGGTCGACGAACACGACCCTTCGCTCGCCCGCGAAGATCACGGCCGACGTGGGCACCAGCAGGCGCTCGCCCAGATCCGCTTGCAGCTCGACGTCGACGAACATCTCCGGGCGCAGCGCGAGATCGAAGTTCTCGAGCTCGATGCGCACGCGCGCCGTGCGCGTCTCGCTCGCGAGCGAAGGCAGCAGGTAGGCGACGCGACCCGCGAGGCCGCTGCCCGGGAGATACGGCACGCGGATCGCGGCGCGCTGGCCCACCGTAATCAGCGGCAGATCCGAGCCGTAGACCTCCGCCTCGACCCAGATGTGCTCGAGCGGCGCGATGCGGAAGAGCCGCATGCCGGCCTCGAACGCTGCGCCCTCGACGACGTTCTTCTCCACGAGGACGCCGCTCGCTGGCGCGCGGATCGGGAGCAGCTCGAGCGGCGTGCCGCGCTGCTCGAGCGCAGCGATGTCGCGCTCGGCGATGTCCCACAGTCGCAGGCGCGCGCGCGCCGCGACGCGCAGCGCGTCGTTGCTGCCGTGCAGCACTTGGAGGAATTCGCTCTGCGCGGCGTACAGGTCGGGGCTGTAGACGGAGAAGAGCGGCTCGCCGCGCGTGACGCGCTCGCCGAGCGCGTCCGCGCGCAGATCGCGCACGAAGCCGCGGATCTTGAGCGCGACGTCTACGAGGCGGGTCTCGTCCCAGGTCACGCGACCGAGCGCGCGCACGCTGCGAGTGAACGGCGCGCGCTCGGCGGTCGCGAAGCGCACGCCGATCTTCTGCAAGCGCTGCGGATCGACGCGCACGGCGCCGCTCAGCGCCTCGGACTTTGTTACGGGCGCGAGAGGCTCGTCAGAGCTCTCGTCCGCTGCTGCGCCCTCACCTGCACCCGAGGAAGCCTCGAGCCGAACGCCCGCGGCGCCGGTGCGCAGCGAGCCCTTCGCGCTGGCCGCCTCGCCGGACGGTCGCTCGGCGCGCAGCTCGAGCTGCCAGGTGCCCGCCATCTCGATGTTCGCGTCCGCGCGGTACTCGCCGTCGCCCATCGGCTCTGCGGTCACGCGCCCGCCCATCGGCGCCATGCCGGCCATGTCCATGCGGTACTGCACGGACACGCGCGCGTCGTCGACCGGGGCGCCGCGCTCGTCTCGGACGCGCAGCCGGATCTCGTTCTCGCCTTCTTCGAGCGGCTCCGCGGGCATCAGGACGTCGACGCGCAGGCCGTCGCCTTCGAACGAAGCGGCGGGCGCTTCCGTGCCACGCGAGCACGCGGACGCGTAGAGCGCGACCGCGAGCGCGCCCGCGAGCGCGCGCCAGTTGTTGGGGATGCGCGCCGTCACGGGCGTTCCTCCGAGGCGGTGAGGGCTTCTCCGAGCGCGCGCGCGAGCGCCGCGCGCCGGATCGAGAGGCTCGCGCGGACCTCGAGCTCTTCGAGCTCCGCAGCGAGCAGCGCGCGCTCCGCATCGACGAACTCGAGGAAGCTGGCTCGCCCGGCCGCGAACGCGGCGCGCGCGCTGGCCACGCGGTTGCGCGCGGGTGGAATTCGCTTGCTCTGCGAGATCTCGAGCAGGTGCTGCGCCTCGCGCAGGCGCTCGACCGCGCTCACGACCTCGAAGCGGATGCGGTCCTCCGCGCGCCGAGCGCGATGCTCGTCGCGCGCGAGGCGCGCCTGCGCTTCGTCGAGCGCCGCGCGTCGCCGCGCGAGCTGGAGCGGGAGGTTGATCTCGACGCCGACGCCCGGCTTCAGCGCGTCCTCCTGCCACGTCCCCTCGTAGGCTGCGCGCAGCGTGAAGTCGGGCAGGAACTCGCGTCGTGCGAGCGCGACCTCCGATTCGCCCGCGCGCACCGTCGCGCGCAGCGCCTCGAGCTCGGGGTGGGTCTCCAGCGCGCGCGCGATGAGCGCTGCTTCGTCGAGATCGGGCGGCGCGAGCGGCTCGAGCTCTGCGGGGACGGCCGGGAGCCCGCCGCCGGGCGCGCGATGCAGGAGCTGGTTGATGCGCTCGTGGATCACGCGTCGCTCGGCGACGAGCTCACGCTCGCGCTGCGCGAGCATGCCTTGCTCGGACTCGGCCGCGAGCACGTCGTACTGCGCGCCTTCGCCCGCGGTGTAACGCGCGAGCGCGACGCGCTCCGCGTCGGCGAGCAGCGCGAGGTGCCTCGCGTTCGTCTCGAGCGCGCGCTCGGCCAGCCACGCTTCGTCGAGCTGCCGCGACGCGAGCGCCGCCAGCCGGACGCGCTCGCTCTCGAGCTCGCCGCGCGCAGCATCAGCGGCCGCGAGCGCGCTCTCGCCTCGCAGCGCGCGTTTGCCGGGGAACGGCAGCGCCTGCGAGATCATCACGTCGTGCGCAGCGTCGACCTCGTCCGCTCCGTACGAGCGCGGACGCGTGTTGTACCCGAGCATCGGATCGTCGAGCGCGGTCGCTTGCGGATAGCGTGCGAGCGCGGCCCGCCAGGCGGAACGCGCCGCATCGATGCCCGGATTCCGCTCGAGCACTGCGCGGACGAGCGCGTCGCGGGAGAGCACGGCGGTTCCCGCGAAGGGGTCGTCCATCGCTCGAGCGGCCGCAGCCGGCTGCGCGCGCTCGAGCGCTTCACGCTGAGCGGCGTACTGCTGCGTCCCGCGGCTCATGCACGCCGCGAGCGCGAGCGGCGCCAGTGCCGCCGCGCGCGCGAGCGCGCTCGTCGCTTCCATACCCGTGTCCTCGTCTTGCGGCGCGCCCTCGCTGGACGGCGCGCGGCATCACGCGAAGGCCTGGCGCCGACACGGCGCAAGGCTCGGAGGGACGCGGGAGCTCAGAGGCGGAGGACGGCGGCTCGCAGCAGCAGGGCGGTGCGGGGAAGCGGCGCGGCTCCGCGAGGCAAGCGGAGGCGCGGCGCGAGCGCCGACGGCTGCGAAGGCAGCAGCGCCAGAGGAGCGTCGAAGTGAACGGCGGCCGACGCGAGCCGGCTCGGCGGCGCGGGCGCGTGGCCGGGCTCGCAGCAGCTCGCAGGCGAAGCAAGCTCGCAGGGAACTGCAGCCTCTTCGCCGCTCATGCGCCCCGCGCAGCACACGTGCGCGTCCGGCATCGCGAAGCAGGCGCCGACCGAAGCGAACAGCGTGCCCACGAGCACGAGCAGCGCCGCAGCGATCGAGAGCGCGCGCCGATCTCGCGGGAGGGCGGGGACGTTTAAACGCACGAGGCGCAAGTAGCACTCGGGCGCGAACGGCGTCAACGCGCGCGCCGGGAACGCGCGAATCGCGGCGTCGCCGATCCTCTTGTCGCGCGATCGAGTCATCAATGTGCGGGCTCCGCGTGGAGAGACGCTCGCTGCCCTGATCGGGTAACGGCCGGAGGCGCTTGATTCTGCGCGTCGCTCGCGCGCCGCGGCTCGGTAGGATGCGCCGATGCGAAGCTCGCTTGCCGCTCTGCTGCTCGTCGTTTGGTCGCTTCCCGCACTCGCCGACGCCGGCGCCGACCGCGCGCTCGCGCGCGAGATCTACGAGCAGCTGGTCGAGATCGACACGTCGGGCGAGAAGGGCACGACCGTCGCGGCGCAGGCGGTGGCCGCGCGGCTCCGTGCCGCGGGGCTGCCGGAAGCGCAGATCCAGCTACTCGGGCCGTCGCCAAACAAGATGAATCTGGTCGCGCGCATCCGCGGCGAGCAGAAGGGAACGCCGCTCTTCTTGCTGGCGCACCTCGACGTCGTGGCGGCGCTCGCATCGGATTGGACCGTCCCGCCGTTCGAGCTGCTCGAGAAGGACGGGCACTTCTACGGCCGCGGCACCGCCGACGACAAGGCGATGGCTGCGATCTTCACGACGCTTTTCGTGCGGCTCGCGGAGGCGAACGCGAAGCCACGCCGCGATCTGATCCTGATGCTCACCGCGGACGAAGAGGGCGGGCCGCAGAACGGCGTGAAGTGGCTGCTCGAGACGCATCCCGAGCTGCTCGCGAACGGCGGGCTCGTGATCAACGAGGGAGGCGGCGGCGCGCTGCGCGGCGGGCGGCGCCTGTTCAACGGCGTGCAGGCCAGCGAGAAGATCTACGCGAATTATTGGCTCACCGTGACGGACCCGGGCGGACACAGCTCGGTGCCCCGCAAGGACAACGCGATCCATCGGCTCGCGGCCGCGCTCGGGCGGCTCGAGGCGAAGCCGTTCCCGATCGAGCTGAACGAGATCACGCGCCGCTACCTCACCCGCGCGAGCGAGCTCGAAGGCGGCGAGCTCGGCGCCGCGCTCGCGAAGATCGTGCGGGATCCGCGCGACGCCGGCGCGGAAGCCGTGCTCAGTAACAACCCGCGCTACAACGCGCTCTTGCGCACGACCTGTACGCCGACGCGGCTCGACGCGGGCCACGCGGACAACGCGCTGCCGCAGACCGCGCGCGCGCACGTGAACTGCCGGATCCTGCCGTGGCACACGCCGGCCGAGGTCGAGCGCGAGCTCGCGGCGCGAATCGCGGACGAGCGCGTCGCGATCTCGGAGGGAAAGCTCGACGACGCGTCGCCGGCCTCGCCGCTCGATCCCGAGGTGATGAGCGCGATCGAGGAGATCACTGAAGCGATGTGGCCAGGCGTGCCGGTGGTTCCGATCATGGGCGCCGGCGCGACCGATTCGCACTTCTTCCGCATGCGCGGCGTTCCGGCGTACGGCGTCTCGGGCCTGTTCAACGACATCGACGACGTGCGCGCGCATGGTCGCGATGAACGCCTGCCCGTGCGCTCGTTCGACGAGGGCCTGGAATTCCTGGATCGGCTCGTACGAAAGCTCGCCGGCCTCTAGAAGAAGAGCACCGTGACGAGCGCGAACAGCGGCAGCAGCACGGCGCCCGAGTACGCCATGTAGCCGAAGAAGCTCGGCATCCGGATGCCGGCGTGCTCGGCGATCGCCTTCACCATGAAGTTCGGGCCGTTGCCGATGTACGTGTTCGCGCCCATGAAGACGGCGCCCGTCGAGATCGCCGACAAGATCGCCGCGTTGTCGCCGCCGGCCGCGAGGTAGGACGCGAGATAGCGGCCGTCGAGCGCGATGCCGTCGAGCCCGCACGCGGTCGCTGCAAACGTGAGATAGGTGGGCGCGTTGTCGAGGAAGCTCGACAGCACGCCGGTCGCCCAGAAGAACTGCGCCGGCGACGCGATGCCGAAGCTCGCCGCGTGCTCGTTCAGGTAGAGCAGCGCCGGCGTCATCGCGACGAAGATCCCTGCGAACAGCGCGGCGACCTCGACGATCGGGTGCCAGCTGAAGTGGTTGGCATGGTGAATCTCGCGATTGGTCGCGACCCACGACGCGGCGGCGAGCGCCAGCATCGCGCCCTCCTGCACGCCGAACGCCCAGGGCTCGCCGCCGTTTCCGAGGCCGCGCCCGCTCGCGTAGATCGTCGCGACGATCCCGCCCAGGAACGCGACGTTGTGCGCTCCGGTGATGCCGAACGGCGCGTGATGCTGCACCTCTTCGAGCA
>DASTOI010000413.1:0-8651 GCA_035762585.1 Myxococcota bacterium | reverse complement strand
GCGCGTTCGAGCCCCGCGAAGAAACGCGCGAGCTCGGCGTCGGTGCTCGGCAGCGCCTCGGCGAGCAGGCCGAGCCGTTCGCAGCTGCGCGCCTCGATCAGCGCGCAGAACAGCAGCGTGTCGACGAGCCGCTCGGGATCGCGCGAGCGCGCCGCCGCGCGCAGCCGGCCCGCGTATGCGCTCGGCTGCATCCGCCCGAACGGAATGCCCAGCCGCGCGAGCTGCGCGAGCGCCTCCTCGAAGTGCGCGAGCTCCTCGCGCGCGAGCGCGGCGAGCGGCGCCTGGAGCGCTGCGCGATCGGGGTACTGGAACAAGAGGCGCACGGCGGTGCCCGCCGCCTTGCGCTCGAGATGCGCGTGATCGACGAGCACCTCCGGTAGATGCGCGAGCGCGTGCGCGGCCCAGCCGGCGTCGGTGGTCGAGGCGATCAGCCGCATCGCGCCCATCCTAAAGAACCGCGCGGAAGTGCGCGCCGGGGCTGGCGAACTCGGGGAGCGGCGTGCGCATCCGAGCGCCGGCCGCGCTACCCGTTTCGGGCTCCGCGCAGCGGGGCGCACCCCAGCACGTCACCCCGCTCGGAGGGCCGATGCATCCCGGCGTCCATGCGCAGAAGTTCCCTGACAAGCCGGCCGTGATCCTCGCGACGAGCGGCGAGCGCGTGACCTATCGGGAGCTCGACGAGCGCTCGAATCGAGGCGCGCACTTGTTGCGCTCGCTCGGCCTCGCTCGCGGCGACCACATCGCGATCTGCATGGAGAACAACGCGCACTACCACGCGGTCGCGTGGGCCGCGCAGCGCGCAGGGATCTACTACACGCCGGTCAGCACGCGGCTCACCGCGCCCGAGGTCGAGTACATCGTCGACGACTGCGACGCGAAGATCTTCATCACGTCGCGCGAGAAGGCGGAGCTCGCGGCGGGCCTCGCGGGCAAGTGCCCGAAGCTCGTCGCGCGCTTCGCGGTGAACGCCGACCTGCCCGGCTACGCGCGCTGGGAGCGCGCGACGGCCCAGCAGCCGACGACGAGGATCGCAGACGAGTCCGAAGGTGGGCCGATGCTCTACTCGTCGGGCACGACCGGCCGACCGAAGGGCGTGAAGCACCCGCTCTCGGAGGCGCCGATCGGCAGCGTGAATCCGCTGCTCGCGTTGATCCTCGGGCTCTACAAGGCGACGGAGAGCTCGATCTATCTCTCGCCTGCTCCGCTCTATCACTCGGCGCCGCTCGGCTTCACGATGTCGATGCTGCGCGCCGGCGGGACCGTCGTCGTGATGGAGCACTTCGACGCCGAGCAGGCGCTCGCGCTGATCGAGCAGCACCGCATCACGCACTCGCAGTGGGTGCCGACGATGTTCGTGCGCATGTGCAAGCTGCCCGAGGCGACGCGCGCGAAGTACGACGTCTCCAGCCTGCAGGTCGCGATCCACGCCGCCGCGCCGTGCCCGATCGAAGTGAAGGAGCAGATGATCGCGTGGTGGGGGCCGGCGCTGTTCGAGTACTACGCAGGCACCGAGGGCCAGGGCTTCGTCGCGATCGACTCGCACGAGTGGCTCGCGCACCGCGGCTCGGTCGGCCGCGCGCTGAACGCGAAGCTGCACATCCTCGACGACGCGTTCAAGGAGCTGCCGCCCGGCGAGGTGGGCACGATCTACTTCGAGAGCGCCGCGAAGTACTCGTATCACAAGGACGAGGCGAAGACGGCGAGCGCGCGCAGCCCGCAGGGCTGGACGACGCTCGGCGACGTCGGCTACGTCGACGCCGAGGGCTGGCTCTACCTAACAGATCGCAAGGCGTTCATGATCATCTCCGGCGGCGTGAACATCTACCCGCAGGAGACCGAGAACTGCCTGATCGGCCATCCGAAGGTGGTCGACTGCGCGGTGGTGGGCGTGCCGAACGAGGAGTTCGGCGAAGAGGTGAAGGCGGTCGTGCAGCCGGTCTCGATGGCGCTCGCCGGCCCCGCGCTCGAGCGCGAGCTGATCGCGTGGTGCAAGGAGCGCATCTCGGGCGTGAAGTGCCCGCGCTCGGTCGACTTCATGGAGGAGCTGCCCCGCCACCCCACCGGCAAGCTCTACAAGCGCCTGATCAAGGACCGCTATTGGGGGAACAAGACCAGCCGCATCGTGTGAGCGAACGGAAAACGCGCGATGACACGGAAAGGGGTCAGACCCCAGGAGGGTTCATGAGCGCGAATCGGGTTGGGCGGTACGAGAATGCATTCGAGGTGGCGGAGTGGCATCGCTCGCCGCCGGCGGGGACGCAGTGCGAGCCGATCAAGCTCGCGACGCCGGACCGCGCGATCTCGCACGGGTGGCTCTATTCGCGCGGCGGCGAGGACACGGTCGTCTGCCTGATGCACCCGCGCGCGAACTTCTCGCGGCACTACGCGGTGCCGGGCCTCGTCGAGGCGGGCTTCGCGGTGCTCTGCCAGAACTCCCGCTGGCTCAACAACGACGCGACGCTGATCCACGAGCGCGTGCTGATCGACGTCGCCGAGGGCGTGAGGTTCGCGCGCGCGCGTTTCTCGCGGGTCGTCTTGCTCGGAAACTCCGGCGGCGGCTCGCTCTACACGTTCTATCTGAGTCAAGCGCTCGCACCGAGCGGTGCGCGGCTGCGCGATCTGCCGTGGGGCGAGCCGCTCGACCTCAATGCGTTCGAGATGCCCGCCGCCGATGCGATCGCGTACGTCGCCGCGCATCCGGGCGAGGGGCACTACCTGCTCCACGCGATCGATCCTTCGCTCGTCGAGGAAGGTGATCCGCTCTCGTGCGACGCGGAGCTCGACCTGTACGACCCGGCGAACGGCTTCGCGCCGCCGCCGCAATCGAGCCGCTACAGCCGCGAGTTCCTCGCGCGCTACCGCTCCGCGCAGGCCGCGCGCGTCGCGCGCATCGATGCGATCGCGCGCACGCGGCTCGCCGCGAAGGCGGCTGCGCGCGCGCGCGCGGCGAAGGGCGGCGCCACCGCAGATCGGCGCGCCGCGACGATCACCGACTTCATGCTGCTCTATCGCACCGACGCCGATCCGCGCTACGTCGACCTCTCGCTCGATCCGAGCCGTCGCGATTACGGATCGCTGTGGGGCCGGCGCCCGGACATCATCAATTACGGCGCGGTCGGCTTCTCGCGGGTCGTCTCGCCCGAGGCGTGGCTCTCGACCTGGTCGGGCAACACGTCGCGCGCCGAGATCGCGCAGACCGGCGCGCGCATGACGCTGCCGGCGCTCGTGATCCAGTACGACGGCGACAACGCGATCTTCCCGAGCGACACCGATCTGATCGCAGGCTCACTCGCTTCGAAGGACGTCACGCGCCGCGTGGTGCCGGGCGATCATTATGGATTCCCCGCGGAAAAGGGCCGCGACGGCGCGATCGAGGAGGTGGTCGCGTGGCTGCGGCGCAAGGGCTGATCGCGGCATGACCGCCGCGCTCGCAGAGATCGCGACCTACTCGCGTCGCGTGCGTGCGTCCGAGGAGCGCGTCTGGGAGAACGTGCACGACTGGGAGCACCTCCCGTACCTGCACGCCGCGTCGTTCCGCGGCATTCGCTGCGCGCGCGCCGACGCGCGGGGCTGGCGCGCGCTGATCGCCCTCACGAGCGGCGCCGAGATCGATCTCGAGCTCGGCCTCGAATCCGACGCGCGCTCCTACCACTCGCGCACGCTCGCGGGCCCGGGCGCGGGCACCGACATCTTCACGCGCGTCCACGCCGCCGGCCCCGGCGAGACGGACATCGCCGTCGGCTTCCTCGCGCCGGCGGTCCCGCCCGAGGCGCGCGAGAAGATCGGCGCCGCGTTCGTACAGCTCTACACGCGGCTCTGGGACGAGGACGAGGCGATGATGCGGCACCGCCAGGCGTTCCTGGACGGCGCGGCGCCGCGGCCGCCACGCCCCGGCGCGCGCCCGCCGCAGTTGTTGGGGAGCGCGCGCGAGCTGCGGGCCCGACTCCCGCTCGACGTCAGCGCGGGCGGCGATCGCTTCGTCGTGCGCGAGCACGCGGGCCGGCTCGTCGCGCACGCCGCCGCCTGCCCGCACTGGGGCGCACCGCTCGCCGCCGCGCGCATCGAGAGCGACGCGCTCGTGTGTCCCTGGCACGGCTACCGCTTCGATCTGGCGACCGGCCGCGGTCCGGCGTCGCAGCGCTGCCGGCTGCCGGCGCGCGCCGCGGTGCACGTCTCCGAGCGCGGCGAAGCGTGGCTGCTCGTTTCGTGAGAAGCTGGCGCGAGCTGTTGCAGCGAGGTGGAAGATGAGCGCAGAGACGAACGATCTCCCGTTGTCCGGGAAGCGCATGCTCGTGATCGGCGGCAGCCGCGGCATCGGCTTCGCGACCGCGCGGCTGCTCGCCCGGCACGGCGCGCACGTCGTGATCTCGGCGCGGCGCAAGCCGGTGCTCCAAGAAGCGCTCGTCACGCTCGAGCGCGAGGCGCCCGGCGCGTCGCTCGACGCGATCGCGTGCAACGGCGCGAACCCGAAGCAGCTGCGGCGCGCGGTCGACTTCGTCGCGGAAGGCGGCGGCCTCCACGCGCTCGTCTGCATCCCCGGCGCGGGCACCTTCTCTCCGCTGCTCGCGTTCGACGACGACGCGTTCCGCGGCGACATCGAGGCGAACGTGATGCCCGCGTTCTTCGCGGTGAAGTACGGCGGCCGCGCGATCGCGCAGAGCGGCGGCGGCTCGATCGTGCTGATGTCGTCGAACTCCGCCGCGTTCTCGAACCGCTACCTCGGCGGCTACGGCGCGGCGAAGGCCGCGGTCGACTATCTCGCGCGCGTCGCCGCCGACGAGCTCGGCCACCTCGGCGTGCGCGTCAACTCGGTGCGCCCGGGCATAACAAAGACCGACGGCACCGAGCTGATCGCGAGCACGCCGAAGATCCGGAAGCGGTTCCTCGCGCAGCAGCCGCTGCGGCACCTCGGCGCGCCGGAGGAGATCGCGGACGCGATCCGCTTCCTGTGCGGTCCCGAGTCGCGCTGGATCACCGGACAGAATCTCACGATCGACGGCGGCCACTCGCTGCGCGCGTTCCCCGAGCTCGCCGAGCTCGCGCGAGGCGCGATCGGCGCCGAGCGCTTCGCGCGCGCGAACGACGGGACGATCGACGACTGAGCAGGGGGCGAGGTCCGGGACCCGGCGGCCTTCCGTCGCGGCCTCCGAGCGCTACGCCTTCGATCTCGTGAGGCGAGGAAGGAGCGCGCCGTGTCCGACCGAGGCCTCACGCACATCGCCCTGCCCGTCACCGACATGGCGGCGAGCGTCGCGTTCTACGAGCGCTACGCGGCGATGCACGTCGTGCACCGGCGCAACGATCCGGGCGAGGTCGTCTGGCTGAGCGACGGCACGCGGCCGTTCGTGATCGTGCTGATCCACACCGACCGCGTCGCGAGCCCGTTGCTGCCGATCGCTCACCTCGGCGTCGGCTGCAGCTCGCGCGCGGACGTCGACCGGCTGAGCGCGGCCGCGCGCGCCGAGGGGCGCTCGGTGTGGGGGCCGACCGATTCGCCACCGCCGGTCGGTTATTGGGCGCTGATCTCCGATCCCGACAACCACACGCTCGAGCTCTCGCACGGCCAGGAGGTCGCGCTCGCGGTCGCGCGCGGCGAGTAGCCGCGAGCCGTCGGCGCCGCCGGCGCGCAACCCGCGAATCCCAAAGCGACTTCCTAGAGCAAGCGAAGCGCGCAGCGAGGCGGAGCCGAGCGAAGTCGAACGGTGGCCTCCGTGCAACGCTACGCCACGGCGATGCTCACGAACCCACCGTCGATTTCCTAGGATGCGCGCGATGCCCTCGCGTGAACGCGCATGAGCCTGCTCGGCCTCGCCGCGATCTTTGCGCTGATCCTGCTGAACGCGTACTTCGTCGCGACCGAGTTCTCACTGGTCGCGGTGCGGCGCAGCCAAGTGCAGATCTGGGTGTCCGAAGGTCGGCCCGGCGCCGCGGCCGCCGCGCGCGCGATCGATCGGCTCGACGACGCGATCGCGGCGACGCAGCTCGGCATCACGCTCGCGAGCATCGGCCTCGGCTTCCTCGGCGAGCCGGCGCTCGCGCGCCTGCTTCAGCCCGTAGTGGCCGCGTTCGGCGCCGAGAGCCGCGCCGCCGCACACGCGGGCGCAGTCGCGGTCGCGTTCGCGCTCGTCACGTTCCTGCACGTCGTCGTGGGCGAGCTCGCTCCCAAGGCGCTCGCGCTCGATCGACCCGGCCGCGTCGCGCTGTTCTGCGCGCGGCCGCTGCTCTGGTTCGGCCTCGTGTTTCGGCCCGTGATCCACGTGATGAACCGCGCCGGAAACTTGCTGGTGCGCATCATCGGCGTTCCGCCAGCGGGCCACGGCGAGAACACGCACTCCGCTGCGGAGCTGGCGCTGCTCGTGCGCGAGGCCGGCGAGACGGGGCGGCTGCGCAGCGACGCCGCGCAAATTCTCGCCAACGTGTTTCGCATCTCGGATCGCACCGTCGCCGACGTGATGATCCCGCGCGAGCTGGTGAAGGCGATCCCGCGCGACATCGCGATGGACCCGCTGCTCGACTTGATCCGCGAGGAAGGCTTCACGCGCTTTCCCGTCTACGACGGAACGCTCGACCGGATCGTCGGCGTGCTGCACGCGAAGGACGTGTTCTACCTCCACTCGCTCTCGCTGCTCGTCATCCTCGACGACGCGCTGCGGCCGCATCTCGAGATCGCGCCCGACGTCTCGCTCGCCGACGCGCTGCGGCTGTTTCGTCGCCAGCGCCGCCACCTCGCGGTCGTGCGCGGCGCCGATGGCCGCGTGCAGGGCATCATCACACTGGAGGACGTGCTGGAGCAGATCGTCGGCGCGATCGAGGACGAGCAGGATTTCGAGACGGCCGCGGCGCGCTCGCCCGCGCCGCCTCAATCGGTCACGTGAACAGCAGCTGCTGCGCGTAGAGCGTGTCGACGTATTCCTTCACCGCGCAGATCCGCCCGTCCCGAACGCGGAACGCGAAGTGATAGAAGTTGCGGTACGGCGCGCCCTTCGCGGTGCGCGCGCTCATCACCATCTGCACCGCGACTCGGTCGCCCTCGGCGACGATCGCCTCGATCTCGATCTGGAACGGAACGCTCATGTCGTAGAGGCCGATGCCGCTCGCCATCAGCTCGAGCACCTTGGCCTTGCCCTCGCGCAGCCCGCCGAGCGGCGACGACGGCGGCACCCACCACGTGACGTCCTCCGTGAGCAGATCCGGCAACGTCGGATCGCCGCGCGTCATCGCGTCCAGGTACCTGCGCACCAGCGCCTTGTTCGCCTCGCTCATCGCTGCCTCCACGCTGTCAGCCTGTCCGACTCCGCTCGGCCGCGAAGCCGCCGCCTCGCTGCGCGCCGCGAAGCGCCGCTTGCCGCGCACGATACAGTCGCGGCTTCCCGGCGGTGCGAGCAACGCTCCGCCGCGCCCGTAATAAACCCGGAGCAGCGAATGGCAGCGAAGAAGAAGGCGGCCGCGAAGGGCGGCGCGAAGCCGCGCAAGGCCGCGAGCGCGCGCAAGCGTCTCACGCCACGAGGAGCAGCGAGCGGGCCGGAGCCGAGCGAGATGCCGCTCGATCCGCGCGGCGCCGAGCTCGCGGGCCTGACGGCGGCGGTCGAGGCGGTGGGCGGCGCGGCGCTCGGCGCCTACCGCGATCCACAGGGCAACGCGCCGGTGCTGGTCGCGGCGCTGCCGCGCGAGCGCGTCGAGCCCACGCCGTTCCAGCGCGATCTCTCGCCGACGCACGCGAAGCGGCTCGCGGCGAAGATCGCCGAGACCGGCGCGTTCCTCGATCCGATCATCGCGGTGCAGGCCGAAGGCGGCGGCTTCTGGACGCCGAACGGACGCCACCGGCTCGCCGCGAGCAAGGTGCTCGGCCAGCGATCGATTACGGCGCTCGTCTCCCCGAACCCCGAGCTCGCGTTCCGCATCCTCGCGCTGAACACCGAGAAGGCACACAACCTGCGCGACCGCGCGCTCGAGGCGATCCGTATGGCGCGCGCGCTCGCGGCGCGCGACGCGAAGGCGCACGAATCGACCTTCAGCGCGCAGCTCGAGGCACCGGAGCTGCTCACGCTCGGCATCGTCTACGAGCGCGAGGGGCGCTTCGCGGGCGGCGCTTATGGCTCGCTACTGCGCAAGGTCGACCGCTTCTCCGACGACGCGCTCGCGAAGAGCCTCTCACAGCGCGAGGGCCTCGCTGCGCGGCTGCTCGAGATCGACGCCGAGGTGAAGCGCGTCGTGAAGGCGCTCGAAGCGCGCGGAATGAAGTCGCCGTATCTGCGCAACTACGTGGTCGCGCGCATCAATCCGGTGCGCTTCGAGCGCGTCAAGCCGGGCGAGAAGTCGAAGACGCCGATCGCGGCGGCGCTCACCAAGATGCTCGCGTCGGCGAAGAAGTTCGACCTCGCGTCGGTGCGCGACCGCGACGTCGCGCTCGTCGCCGCGGCGAGCGGCGAGTGAGGCCGCCTGCAGCGAAGGGGACTCATGCTCGATGATCGCGCGCGTGGACTGTTAGGGGCGGCCGCGCTGCTCGGCGCGGCCGGCGTCGCGCTCGGCGCGTTCGGCGCGCACGCGCTGCGCGCGCGGCTCGATGCGCGCGCGCTCGAGATCTGGGACACCGCCGTGCGATACCACCTGATCCACGCCGCCGCGCTGCTCGCGATCGCGCTCTCGCCGCT
>DASTOI010000412.1:0-2181 GCA_035762585.1 Myxococcota bacterium | reverse complement strand
GCAGCGTGCCGGGCGGCTCGCTCGCGGCGGCCGGCTCCGCATGCGCGCCGAGCACGCGCAGCGTCTCGCCGCCGAGATGCGCGCGCGCGCCGGGGCGCGGCGCGAGCGCGCGCACGCGCCGCGCGAGCGCCGCGGCGTCGTGCCTGAAGTCGAGCTCCGCATCCGCGGCCTCGATCTTCGGCGCGAGCGTCGCGCGCGCCGGGTCCTGCTCCGTCCAGCGCACGCGGCCGGCGGCGATCGCGTCGAGGGCCTCCGCGATCGCATCCGCCGTGAGCGTCGCGAGGCGCTCGAACAGGGAGCCGGCGTCTTCGCTCGCGCCGATCAGCGTGCGCTTCACGAGTGCCACCGCGCCGGCGTCCATCTCGCGCTCGACGCGCATCACCGAGACGCCCGTCTCTTTGTCGCCGGCGAGGATCGCATGCTGGATCGGCGCGGCGCCGCGGTGCCGGGGCAAGAGGCTCGCGTGGCCGTTGATCAGGTAGCCGAGCCGCGGCAGCTCGCGGACCGCCTTCGGCAGGAACTGCCCGAACGCGACCACCACGCCGAGGTCGGGCGCGTGGCGCGCGATCTCGAGGGTCACTTCGCGCGCGCCGATGCGCTCGGGCTGCAGCAGCGGCACGTTCGCGGCGCGCGCGCGCGCGGCGATCGGCCCGGCGGCGAGCTTCCGCCCGCGCCCGCGCGGGCGATCGGGCTGCGCGATCGCGACGACCACGCGATGCGGCCCGGCGAGCAGCCGCTCGAAGGTCGGCGCCGCGAAGTCCGGCGTGCCGAAGAACGCAATCCGCAGCGCCATCGCGCGATCAGAGCCGTTTCGGATCGCGTGCGGGCTCCTCGGCTTCGCGCTGCAGCTGCTTCTTGCGCTTCTGCGCGTAGAGACTCCGCTTCAGCCGGCTGATGCGGTCGATGAACAGCACGCCGTCGAGATGATCGATCTCGTGCTGGAAGCAGACCGCGCGCAGCTCGCTCGCGTCCTCCTCGCGCGTGTTGCCGTCGAGGTCCTGGTAGCGGACGCGGACGCGCGCCGAGCGGACGACGTCCGCGGTGAAGTCGGGCACCGACAGGCACCCCTCGCTCCACGTGATCTCGCCTTCGCGCGCGAGGATCTCGGGGTTCAGCATCACCGTCGGCTTCTTCTCGGCGTCTTCTCCGCTCCAGTCCGTGTCCATCACGATCAGCCGGATCGCTTCGCCGACCTGCGGCGCGGCGAGGCCGATGCCCGGCTCGTCGTACATCACCTCGATCATGTCCGCGGCGAGCGCGCGAATCTCGTCCGTGACGCCCGCGACGGGCGCCGACTTGCGCTTCAAGCGCGGGTCGGGGAACTGGAGGACCGGGCGAAGGGGCATGGCGGCGAAACCTAGCCGTACTGACCATGGATTCCCGCCCGCAAACGCGGCGCCCGGCCACAGCAGGGACCCGGGCCGAGCCGCTCACAGCATGTCCACCGGGTTCACGTCGACGCTCGTGCGCACCGCGCTCGGGAGCTTCTCAGCCGCGGCGCTGACGCGCTCGGCGACGCGCCACACCGCGCCGGCCTCGCGGTGCTTCAGCAGGATCTGCTGCCGGTAGCGGTCGCGCAGCTTCGCGATCGGCGCCGGCGCGGGCCCCAACACCTCGACCCCCGCTCCCTGCTCGAGGCTCGCGCTGCGCGCGCTCTCGGCGAGCGCGGCGGCCGCGTCGCGCGCGGCGAGCTCGTCGGTCGCCGAGATGCGCACGAGCGTGAGCCGCCCGAACGGCGGATAGCCGAGCGACTGGCGGTGCTCGAGCTCCGCCGTGTAGAAGCGCTCGTAGTCGTGCGTGGCGGCGGGCGCGATCGCGTAGTGAGTAGGCGCGAAGGTCTGGATCACGACGCGCCCGGGCTCGCTGCCGCGGCCGGCGCGCCCGGCCACCTGCGTCAGCAGCTGGAACGTGCGCTCCGCGGCACGGAAGTCGGGCAGGTGGAGCCCGAGATCCGCGTTCAGCACGCCGACCAGCCGCACGCCCGGGAAGTCGTGACCCTTCGCGACCATCTGCGTGCCGATCAGCACGTTCTTCGCGCCGCTGCGCAGCTCGGCGAGCACGCGCTCGACGGCGCCGCGCCGGCTCGCGGTATCGCGGTCGAGCCGCGCGATGCGCGCGTCGGGGAATGCGACGCGCACGTCCTCCTCGATGCGCTCGGTGCCGGTGCCGAGCAGCGCGAGC
>DASTOI010000411.1:0-12407 GCA_035762585.1 Myxococcota bacterium | reverse complement strand
AGCGCTCGGCGTCATCCGGCGGATTCTCGCATTGGGAGCGCTACTTCGTCGGCCTGTCTGCAAATGCTTCGACCAAGCTCAGCGCCGCGCAGTCAGGTGCCCCGCGCCAACTTGAAGTGGTCCGAACAGAATTGCGCGATTAGATGCGCTTCTCACGCGAGCCGAGAGTCGATCCAGATCTCCGACGTCAGCGTCCGGTGCACGGGACACTTGTCGGCGATCGCGAGAAGCTGCGCTCGCTGCGCGTCGTCGAGAGTTCCCTCGAGAGCGATCACGCGCTCGATGCGATCGAGCTTGCCCTGCTTCGTCTCGCAGTTGGCGCAGTCTTCGGCGTGCACCTTCGAGTGGCGCAGGCGCACCGTTACGCGCTCGAGGGGCCACTCCTTGCGGCGCGCGTAGAGCGAAAGCGTCATCGAGGTGCAGGACCCGAGCGCGGCCAGAAGGAGGTCGTAGGGCGATGGCCCGACGTCCGTCCCGCCGGCGGACAGGGGCTCGTCTCCGTGAAGCCGGTGGCGCCCGATCGCGATGTCCTGGGCGAACCCAGCCGATGCTCCCGAGACTACGACCCATTCCATGGTTCCCAGTTCGTTCATGGCTTTCTCCAGAGAACCGCAGCCGATCGCGGGCCGCTGGCTCTACTCTTCTTCTCAGACTCAGACCAGCACCTCGCCCGGGATCAGTGTTCGCAGCGCGTCCGGGCTCACGTCCGCGAACGACGCAATGAACGATGTTGTCGCGGCGTTCGCCGGCGTTGTGCGACCGTTCTCGGCGACGCTGCGGCCGGCCACGCCGCTTCGCTCTATCACCCAGCCCTCCCGAACAATGGGCGATCGAACACGGCGGATTCAACGCGGTCGATCGCTTCGCGCTCGACGGGCTCGAATCCACGGTGAGGAGGGATGTCGAGGTTGACGCGCGCAGCGCGTTCGTGGACGTGCGCGGTGGAGGTGCGGTCGATCAGAAGACTGAGCAACTCCGGGCGGCTGTAGTGGCCCCTCGAGTCCATCAACTGCTTGCGCTTGTCGATCAGCGTGAAGTCGAGGTCGGCGACAACCACTCCTTCGCCGGAGCGGAGCGGCTTCCCCAGCAAGGTGCCATCGGGCGCGACGATCCCGGTGAAGCAACCGCCGTTGATCGGGCCGACGTTGCCGCCCGTGTCCTTGGCGATTTGTGCTTTCTGATCGGAGTCGAGCCAGGCCGTAGCGCTGACGACAAAGCACGCGGCCTCCAGTGCATGCTGTCGGACGTTGATCTCGGTCTGTTCGGAAAAAAGGTCGCCGAAGATCGAGCCTGGATACATCGCCGCGAGAATCTGCTCGCCGTCAGCCATCATCGCGTAGCGCGCAAGAGGGTTGTAGTGCTCCCAGCACGCCAGCTGGCCGATGCGCCCGACTCTAGTATCGACAGCACGTAGACCCGAGCCGTCTCCCTGGCCCCAGATCATGCGTTCGTGATAGGTAGGCGTGATCTTGCGGCGCCGCTGAAGCAAGGCGCCATCGGCGTCAAACAGAAGCTGCGTGTTGTACAGGGTTCCACCATCGCGCTCGTTGACCCCGACCGACACGACGACTCCCGCCCGCCTGCAGGCCTCGCTGATGGCGTCGGTGGCAGGAGATGGCACCGTCACCGCCTGGTCGATGAGCTTCAGGTGCTCGAGTCCCGCGATCATCTGGTAAGGGGACTGGACGAAGGAAAAGTAGGGGTAATACGGGACCACAGTTTCGGGGAACGCCGCAAACTGCACCCCTTGATGACCGAGCTCGTGAATCTTCCGCACGACCCGTTCCACTGTTCCGTCGCGGCTATAGAGAACCGGACTCAGTTGGACTGCGCCGGCCTTCACGACTGTCATTGCGCCCTCTTGTCTCGCTGTGGCCGCCGCGAGCGGAGTTGATCGTGGGGCCGCTGCGTCGAGCGCAGTAGACCGGACTCCGAGCGCCGTGTCTGTCAGACGAAGGTATCGACTACGCGCCGATTCCTTCGTCCGATAGCCCCCGCGCACACGCTGAGCTCGGCTCGGCTGGCATTTCGGGTTCCGCTTCGGGGACCGTGACCGGCACGTCGATATTCACGACTCGTTGGCCCGCCCGAGACGAAGGTCTCGCCAATACCTACGTCCAATCGTTCCGTCTCGGGTAACCGCGTAGGTTAAGCAAGCACGATGGAAACATGTCCGCCCTTTAACAAGTAAGCCCACCACTGGTGGTGATCGGGGGGTCCCATGAAACGCGTCGGCTTTTGGTCGATCTCAATTGCAACACTGGTCGGTATCTTCGCGATCGCGCAGCCGCGCATTGGACGTGCTCAGCAAGAGGCTGTCCCGATCTTCGTAACCGAGATTCCCGCCGGGTACCGCGACTGGAGGCTGATCTCGGTGGCTCACGAAGAGGGCCAGCTCAACGATATTCGTGCCGTTCTCGGCAACGAAACAGCGATCAATGCATATCGGCAGGCGAAGCTTCCTTTCCCGCAAGGCACAGTCATTGCGCGACTAGCATGGCGGCATGTGCCGTCGGAGGAAAACAACAGGGCCTTTGGCCGTGCCCAATCCTTCGTTCCAGGGGAGGCCCCGCCATGGTACCTGCAGTTCATGGTCAAGGATTCAAAGAAGTACGCCGCGACGGGTGGGTGGGGGTACGCTCAATTCGATAAAGACGGCAAACCTGGTCCCGAGTCGGATCTGCAGACCTGCTTTGCCTGCCATCAGGCCGTCAAAGCTCGCGACTTTGTCTTTACCCGCTACGCACCCTAGCCGCGCAAGCCGATCCCTCTAAGAGAGGTCCCCTATGTCTACCGGAAGCAATTTGGCCTCGAAAAACGTCGTGCTGGTGCATGGTGGCTTCGTGGACGGTTCCGGCTGGGCGCCTGTCCACCGTCTTCTGCGGGCGAGCGGCTTTACCGTGAGCGTCGTCCAGAATCCGACGCTTTCGTTGAGCGACGACGTCAGCGTGACGAAGCGCGCCATCGCTGCCCAGAGCGGTCCAGTGATCTTGGTTGGCCACTCCTACGGCGGCGTGGTGATCACCGAGGCGGGCAACGATCCCAAGGTGGCGGCGCTCGTCTACATCGCCGCGTTCGCTCCTGACGAGGGTGAGTCGGTTTCCAGCCTGATCCAGAATCCACCGCCGGGCGCACCCGTGCCGCCGATCCTTCCGCCGGTCGATGGCTTTCTGTTCCTCGATCGGGCGAAGTTTCACGCGTCGTTTGCCGCCGACGTGGATCCTGCCGAGGCGGAGTTCATGGCCGACTCACAGGTGCCTTGGGGAGTCGCCGCGCTCGACGGCAAGATCAGCAAGCCTGCTTGGAAGACCAAGCCGAGTTGGTACTTGGTCGCCACCGACGACCGGATGATTCCGCCGCCCGCTCAGCGCCTCATGTCGAAGCGCGCCAGCGCGACGGTCGTGGAGATCGCAGGAAGCCACGCGGTCTACGTCTCTCAGCCAGATGCGGTCGCTCGCCTGATCGCCAATGCCGCCGACGGCGCCAAGTGAGAGAGTCGCGCTACAGCGGAGGCGCCGCCTCGAAGGGCGTCTCCGACCCTCGCGGTCTCCGCGGCGGAGGGGAAGCGATCTCGCTTTGACTCGCGATAACGCTCCACGTGCCGACAGCGGTGCCCACCATCTGCCTACCAGGGTCTCAGGCGGATCTGAGACTGTGTTTCGCGAGATCAATACAACTGGCCGAAACAATTGAAATGAAGTGGCGGAGGGGGAGGGATTCGAACCCCCGGTACCCTTTCGAGTACACCTGATTTCGAGTCAGGCTCATTCAACCGGACTCTGACACCCCTCCGCGGGGCGGGACACCGTAGCCGCGATCGGTCGGAGCGCACTCGGTCGCTCGGCGGCAGAGATCAACGGGGCGATCGATCGAATGGCCATCGCTCCCGCAAGAAGCTGTCGTAGGCGCGCGCCATTGCGACCGGGAGCAACGGCGGCACGCGCCGTCGTACCGCGATCATCCCGGCATCCGTTCGCGGGATGGGACGAAAGGAGCCGGCGGCGATCCGCCGCTCCAACCGAAACTCCCACCACGGCGCCCACACGGTCGACAGCAACGTGCTCGGGGGCTGGGCCGCGCGGATTCTGGCGACGTCCCATTGCACGATGAGATCGGCGCGCTCGAGCGGGACACTGGGATCGTCGAACAAGCGCCGGCAGATCTCGGTCGTGCGACCGAAGGGGAGCGAGCCGATCACGCGGAAGGGCCGGCTCGGCAGCGGCACGCGAAAGAAGTCCGCGCGGACGACCCGAACCCGCCGGTGACCTTCCCGCTGTAGGTCGGCACGCAGCCGCTCCGCCCAAACGGGGTCGAGCTCGATCGCGATCACCTCGATCGGATGAGCGGCGAGCGCGCGCGTCAGCGCGCCGCTTCCAGCTCCGATCTCGAAGACGAGCTGACCGGGCTCGAAGCCTGCGGCGGCGACGAGCTCTCGGCCGATCTCGGGGCGGAGAAAATTCTGTCCGAGGCTACGCCGTCGCGCGTCCCGGGCGGTCCGCCGGTACGCGGACACGGACGAAGACCGAGCTCATCATGTCGGCCACGCTAGAGAAAGGCCGCGTCAACGCGCCAGCCCGAGCGCGAGAATCCGCTGCAGCAGCGCCTCGTAGCCGATGCCGGCGGCGAGCGCCGAGTCGGCGAACTCCTCGCCGCGCGCGACTTCGGGGTTCGGGTTCGCTTCGAGGAAGAACAGCTCGCCGTCGTCGCGCAGGCGCCAGTCGATGCGCGCGTAGCCCTCGAGCTGCAGCAGCTTGAAGAGGCGCTTGCTCTGGCGGATCAGCCGCGCGCGCAGATCGGGCGCGAGATCGGCGGCGACGACCGCGACGCCGCGCTCGACCTGATAACGCAGGTCGTGCTTCAGCTTCTCGGTGACGATCAGCTCGTGCTTCGGATCGAGCTTCTCGACCAGCAGCTCGTTCGGCGGCAGCGCGGTGACGCGCTCGTTGCCGAGCAGCGAGACGTAGACCTCGCGCCCGGGCACGAACTCTTCGACGATCGCGTCGCTGCCGACGCGCTCGTGGATGAAGCGCACGCGCTCGGCGAGATGCTCGTCGTCGCGCACCAGCGACGCGCGCGAGATGCCGAGCGAGGAGTCGCCGGTCAGCGACTTCACGATCAGCGGATACGCGAGCCGGCCGAGCCGCACGCGGCGCTTGCCGCCGCCGCGCTTGATCACCGCGAAGCCGGGCGCGCGGATGCGGTGATGCGCCGCGATCGCCTTCGAGAGCGCCTTGTCGCGCGCGAGCACGAGCCCGCGCGGGCCGCAGCCCGTGTACTTCGCTCCTAACAGCTCGAGGAACGACACGACGTGCTGGTCGAACAGCACGCTGCCTTGGAACTCCTCGAGCAGGTTGAAGACGATGTCGGGCTTGCCCTCCTCGATCGCGCGGCGCACTTCGGAAAGCTCGTCGTGCACCGCGAGCAGCGTCACCTCGTGGCCGAGCTCGCGCAGCGCGGCGCGCACGCTGATCTCGGTCTTCACGCGGTGCGCCTCCGCGGCATCGATCGTCGAGACGTCGTCGGGCGGCAGGAAGTCGCGATGCAGCAGCATCGTGACGCGCAGCTTCTTGATCGCTCCGCGCGTCTTGGCGGCGCGCGCCGCCAGCTCCGGCGGCTTGTCAGGTACCGCCGGAGCGCTCGGCTCGCTGCGCGCGTCGTTCGTCAAAGCGCGTGCCACTCCCTCGCGCGATACACGTACTCCACCGAGCGCGCCGCCAGCAAGATCGCGAGCTCGACGAGCAGCGCGCGCGGGCTGCCGTGGGTGCGCAACCCGAGCTCGCGCGCGCGCGCGATCATGTCGCCGAGCACCACGTCGAGCGCCAGCTCGTGCTTGCCGGTGTGGCGCGCGACCCTGCGGCGCAGCCGCGTCTTGTGCCGCCCGAGGTAGCCCGCCGCGCTCTCGCCGCGCGGCCGCCTGCCCGGCTCGGCGAACACGCGCAGCAGATCCTCGTCGTAGATCTCCGTCGACGCGATCCGGAAACGACCGCGCTTCTGCGCGTAATAATCGGCCAGCGTCTGCTCGTTGCGCTCGATCGGATCGATCTTCGCGACGCTGCGCACGGGCGCGCGCGCACCGGCGAGATCGCGCATCAGCTCGTCGACGTATTCGAGCTTCGCGAGCGCCTGCCAGCCGGCGTAGCGCTTGCGCCAGCGCTGCCCGGGCGCGAGCCACACCGCGAACGTCTCGGCGAAATCCTCGGCGGGGTGCGCCTGCGCGTACCAGTACGGGAGATGGATCACGTAGCGCCGACTGGCGGGATTCGGCTGATAAAAGTCGGGGTACGGCTGCGCCCCGCTGCCGAACAGCTCGCGCCAACGCTTCAGGCGGTGAAGGCCGAACGCGTGCTGCATCGCGTGGCCGGCCTCGTGGCGCAGGATGCGCAGCGCGCTCTCGCGCGTGCCGCCCTCGACCTGCAGCACCTGCTTGCGCTCGAGGCGCACGAGGCGCGGATGCAGCAAGTAGAACGGAATCGCGACGCCGGGCACGCCGTCGGGCGAGAACCACTCGTCCGATACCCAGACGTGCGGGTCCAGCCGCAGCTCGCGGGCAGCGAGCTCGCGACGGACCTGGCGTACGACACCCGCGATCCAGCTTCGTCGCCACGAGACGCCGAGATCGCGCAGCCGCAGCCCTAACAGCTGATCGTCGCTCAGGTGGTCGAGCCGGCGCGGCATGCCTGCTTCCTGCGGGCCTCCCGCTAGCCGGCGATCGCGCGGTAGCGGATCAGCACCCGCGATCCGTCCGCGAGGCCCTTCTGGAAGCGCGGGCCCCAGCTGCCCCACTCCTTCGTGTACTTCGAGCCGAACAGCGCCAGCGCGTGATCGTGCGCCGCCGGTGTCTTCTCGAGGCTCGCCTCGGCGAGGAAGCTGGGCGAAGCCTGATGAGCCGTCGAGCTCGGCTCCCAGACGCCGTGATCGCCGACCCAGAGACGCGCCCGCTCGAGGCCCTTCGCGACTGCCTGCGCCCGCCACGTGGAAGACCCGGTCACGACGAGCGCGCTGTCGCCGTCGCGCACGAACCAGACCTCGGAGTGGCAGCGGCTCTCGCTGCCGTCGCGCTTCAGCGCGGTGACGTAGACGAGCGGGCTCGTACCGAGCGCGTCGCGCGCGGCCGCCGAGAGCGCGCCCGCCTCCGCACGCAGGCCGCGCGGCCAGAGCAGCGCAGCGGCGCCAGCGATCAGGATCTCGCGTCGAGTCAGCTCCACGCCCGTCTCCTCCTCGTGGGTGGCCCACGATTTAGCAGAGGAGTCACCTTGCATCGGGGACGTACTTGCGTCGCGCCAGCGCAGCCGCGGCATGTGAAAGTGCGTCCCCGATGAAAAGTCCGGCGCGGCCTCCGGTCCCTAATCCCCGGCGGGGTCGGCGGAGGGACTGCGCAAGAGCTCGGGCAGGCCCAGGTCGATTGCGCTGCGCCCGCCCGTCAGCGGCGAGCCGTCCAACGAGCGAAGGTCGGTCTGGCTCAGCGAGACGCGGGCGGAGAACACGGCCTCGTGAAACGCCTGCGCGAGCCGCCGCGCGCGGGCGGCGAGGTCCTCGCCGGCGCGCGGCTCCACGCGCCCGCAGCCGATGCGCTCTCCGTTCGCACCCAACAAGCATGCGCGCCCCGATTCGCCGCTCGCGGTCACCTCGACTCGGAAGCCCTCGTCCTCCTCCGCGAGCCGCGGCGAATCGCGCAGGTGACCGGCAGCTTCGTCCGCGAGCTCCCCGCCGCCCGCCGCGATCACGGCCGGCAGCGCGAGAGCGAGGCGCCGAATCGCGCCGGGGTCGCGCTGGAGGACCAGGTCGTAGGCGGCGACCGAGCGCGCGAGGTCGCCGTCCCGCCGCGCGGCATCGCCGTGCAGCGCGGCGACGCGCGCCCGTAACAGCACCTCCGACTGCGGCAGCTCGATCAACGCGCGGCGCGCCCATTCTCCCGTCCCGGCTTCATCGCCCTGTTCCGCCGCGATCTCCGCTTCGAGCGCGGCGAAGTAGCCGCTCGCGAGCGGATGGGTCTCGACCGCGCGCGCCTTCGTGAGCGCCGCGCTCGCGAGCCCCGGTCCGAGCGCGCGCACGAGATCGGACTGCAGCCACTCGGTCAGGTAGAGCGTCAGCTGGTCCGCCATGTACGGGCGCACGGTGTTCACCAGATACCGCTCGTTCGAGAGCGCCGAGAGCGCTCTGCGCTGCGCGAGCCACGCGCGCAGATCGAGCCACTGCGCGTTCAGCCAGCGCGGCAGCGCGCGCCACCAGACCTCCCACGACGCCGCCTCGCGCTCCTCCTCGGCGCGCGCCCTGAGAACTGCGGCCTCGAGCAGCGCGGTCGCGCCGGTCCGCTGCTCGGGATCCTCGTTGCTCGCGCCGTGGCGATCGGGCGCGAGCGCGGCGCGCGCGACGATGTGCTCCGCGTCGCCCGCGCGTCCAGCGGCGAGCAGGAACGTCGCGGACGCGAGATCGCTGTGCGCCCAGCTCTGCGCGCGCGCGAAGCCCGCCTGCCCCTCGCGCCACGCCACCATCTCCTTCAGCGAGGCGGCAGCTTCGGCGAAGCGGCCCTGGCTCGTGTAGAGGCGCACGAGGTCGGACCACGGATTCATGTAGTCCTGCGCGCCGTACTGAGTCGACTTCAGTAACAAGCGCTCGATCTCGTCGAGGCGCAGGTCCATGCTCGCCGCCTCGGCCGCGTTCCACCACATCACCGCGTCCTCGCCGCCCTCCGCTTCGCTCGCCAAGGCGGCGCCGAGGCACGCCTCGTAGGAGCCGGCGCGATCCAGCCGCTCCGCCTGCACCGCGCACAGCGCGGTGCGCGCCTGGTCGCGCTGGCCGACCGTCGTCGCGGTGGCGAGCTCGTGCTCGGCGAGCGCCTTCGCATCGTCGAGCCGGCCGAGCCGCATCAGGAGCCACGCGCTCCAGCGCGGGCGCGAGCGGTCGTAGAGCGCGTCCCACTCGCGCTGGTACGCGAGCGCCTCCTTCTCGCTGCCCATCTCGCTCGCGATCTGATCGAGCAGGTCGAGCGCGAGCGCGTGCCAGAGCTGCGCGTCGCCGTTGTCCGCGGTCTTGCCGTAGCGCGCCTCGAACAGCCGCTTCGCTTTCAAGAGCTCGTGGCGCGCGCGCGCGAGGTCGCCCTCGATCTCGTAGAGCACACTGCCGAGCAGCGTGTGTCCCTCGATCGAGTTCGGATCCTCCCGTAACAGCTGCTGCGCGAGCTCGCGCGCGCGCACCGTCTCGCCGGAGCGCAGCGCGGCGTACGCGTCGAGCGCGGTCAGCTGCGAGCCCGAGATCTCGGCGAAGCCGGCGTCCTCGTCCGCCTCGAGGTCGAAGTCGATCTCCGGCGCGACGCCGTCGTCGTCGAGCTCGATCGGGATCGACGGCTCCTCGCCTTGCGCGGGGGAAGCCTCCTGCGCGGACGCAGCGTGCGCCGCGAGCAGCAGCGCGAGCGCCGCCGCCGCACTCGCAGCTCGCAGCGCGTTCACCGCGCGAGCGTGCGGCGCGCGAGCTTCTCGAGCGGCGCGACCATGCATTCCTTCACCACTTCGTCCGCGGCCGTCGCGCCGAGCGCCGCCTCGATGCGGTGCGTCAGCACGAACGGCAAGAGCAGCTCGAGGTCTTCGCTGGAGACGAAGTCGCGGCCGCGCAGCACCGCGAGCGCCTGCAGCGCCGGCACCGCGAGCACGAGGCTGCGCGTCGAGTTGCCGGCGCGCACGCGCTCGTCGGCGCGCAGCGCGCGCGATACGTCGACCAGGCACTCGTGGATCGCGTCGTGCACCGCGACGCCGGCGTCGATCGCGCGCCGCGCCGCGATCACGTCGTCGCGCGAGACGCGCGGCAGATCGGCCCGCTCGGTGTCGCGCCGCTCGCGCCGCGTCCGTAACACCTCGAGCTCTTCCTCGCGCCCGATGTGCTCCATGCGCACCTTGAACAGGAAGCGGTCGAGCTGCGGTACCGGCAGCGGGTAGGTGCCCGCGACGTCGCGCGGGTTCTGCGTCGCGATCACGAAGAACAGCTCGTCGAGCGCGTGGGTCACGTTGTCGACCGTGACCTGCTTCTCCGCCATCGCCTCGAGCATCGCGGACTGCACCTTCGGCGACGTGCGGTTGATCTCGTCCGCGAGCACGACGTGCGCGAACAGCGGGCCATGCCGGAACTGGAACGAGCTGGTCGGCGCGTCGAAGATGGACACGCCGGTGATGTCGGACGGCAGCAGATCCGGTGTGAACTGGATGCGGCGGAACGCCGCGTACGCGCTGCTCGGCTCGTCCTCGATCGCGCCGCCGAGCGCCTTCGCGAGCGTGGTCTTGCCCGAGCCGGGGTAATCCTCGAGCAGCACGTGGCCGTCCGCGAGCAGCGCGACGATCACGAGATCGAGCACGTCGTCGCGCCCGATCACCTGCGCGCGCAGCCTCGCGCGCAGGCACGACATCACGCTCTCGGCGAGCGTCAGCGGCAGGTTCTCAGGCAGGTCGTTGGTCAGCGGATTGGTCATGCGAGAAGCATCGTCCGTACGGTGAGAATGGAAAGAGCCGAGGCAGCGTCATCGCGCGCGCCACCACGAGACCGGGTCGAGCCACGCGAGCGTGCGGCGCCACGCGGGCCGCGCGCGCTGCAGCTCGCCGCGAACGCCGCGCGCGAGGTCGCGCAGCTCGGAGCGATCGGCGCGCGCACCGGGACCGAGCGCGGCGCGCAGGTGCTCCTGCGTGAGCGCGCTGAACCCGGGCGCGAGCGCCAGCGCGCGCGCGGCGAAGCGCTCGCGCGTCTCGCCGCGGCGGCGGCGCACGCCGAGCTCCGCGAGGCGATCGAGCGCAGCGCGGTAGCCCACGCGCGGCAGCGCGCCCTCGCGCGCGAAGCTCGGCGCCGCGCGGCGCCACAGCTTCGCGAGCCAGCTCGCAAGGATCGCTGCGGCGAGCGCCGCGAGCAGGCAGCGCCCCAGCTGCGCGGCGAGCTTCTTGGTCGGAATCGGCGGCTCGGCGCCGGGCTCGCCGAGCTGATCTCGCAGCATCTCGCCGAGCATGCGCTGCAGCGAATAATCGGTCGGCGTCATCGGGTCGTCGAGCACCTTCTGCGGCGCGATGTCGACCACCACCCAGCCGTGCCCTGACAAGTAGACCTCGGGCCACGCGTGCGCGTTGCCGCCGCGCAGCAGGATCGCGGAGCCGTCGCCGCGGTCGGCCTCGTTCACGGCATAGCCGCCCGCGACGCGCGCGGGCAGCCCGAGCGAGCGCATCAAGTACGTCGCCGCGTGCGCGAAATACACGCAGTAGCCGACGCGGTCGCCGAACAGGAAATCGGCGGTCGGGTCGTCGGCCTTCGCGTGCTGGCTCTTGCGCGAGTAGGTGCCGGTCTCCTCGAGCACCTGCTTCACGATCAGCGCGCGCGCGAGGGGATCACTCTGAAACTCCGGCCGCAGCTGCGCGAGCATCTCGTCGGCGAGCTGGCCGTAGCGCGCGTCGCTCGGCGCCTCGGTGTAGAGCCGCCACTGCTGGTCGTTCCAGCTCGGGTCGCCGGCTTCGCTGCCGAGCATCTCCTCGTAGAAGAGCGTGGGCACGCGCGAGGTCGCGCGGTAGCTGCGCTGGAAGCGGAACGAGCTCTTCAGCGGCGCGGGCTCGAGCGCGATCGGCGCGTCGAGCGCGAACGGGCGCGCGTGATCGGTGAGCAGCCCGACCGAGGTCGCCATCTCCTTGCGCCCGCCGTCCGTCTCCGGCGCGAAGACGTTCAGCTTCGCGCTCGGGAAGCTGCGCACGACGTCGCGGTCGACGTCGTCTCGCTGCGCCTCGACGAGCCGGCGCCCGTTGAACTGCGAGAACGCGGTCTCGCGGAAGTAATAAACGCCCGTCGGCGGCGAGTAGTCATCGTGCAGCACGACGATCGCGACCGGCTGCTCGGAGCCATCACTCGAGTACTCGTCCTTGAAATCGCTGGCGCCGCTGCCGCCCTGGCGCTTCGCGTCGCTCTTCGCGGAGGAGTTGCCGTCGAGGCCGAGCCCCGCCGGCGGGCGGCCGGTCGGAAGGCCGGTGATGCGCAGGCCGAGCAGCAGCAGCAGCGCGACCGCGAGCAGCGCGCCGGCGTGAAGCGGGAGCCTCCGCGAGCGCTCGTCGCGCAGCAGCAACGCGGCGAGCACGAGCACGCCGGCCGCGCCGATGCCGAGGTAGAAGATCGCCGGGTCGATGCCGCTGCCCCACGCAAAATCGCCGATCGCGAACGGGCGATGGACCATGCCCGCGCGGTGCGGCGCGAACGTCACCGCGAGCGCGGCGGCCGCGAGCGCGACCTCGGCGATGCCGGCGTACGAAGAGCGCGTCGCAGCGAAGCGCAGTGCGAACACCGGGCCGCCCGCGAACGCCGTCATGCGCAGCGCTTCGATCGCGCCCAGTGCGAGCGTCGGACCCAACAAGTTGCCGAACCACGCCGCATGCGAAAGCGCGAGCGCGAGGCCGAGG
>DASTOI010000410.1:0-3504 GCA_035762585.1 Myxococcota bacterium | reverse complement strand
CGTTGTTCGTGCGCTCGGTCGACGTGCGCCGCGGTCCGCAAGGCCTGCGCTACGGGCCCGACGCCGCCGGCGGCGTGATCGAGGTCCACACGCTGCGCGGCAGCGAGAGCGGCGAAGGCGCGACGCTCGAGCTCGCCGGCGGCGAGGGCGGCGCGTTCGTCGGCGGGCTGCACGCGCGCGCGCGCGCTGGCGCGCAAACGTTCGCGCTGACCGCGCAGCAGGATCAGATCGACGGCTTCGATCCGCCGGAGAGCGGCGCGGTGCGCGCGCAGCTCGGCGGCCGCGATTCGCGGCGGCTCTCACGCGACGTGTTCCTCGCGCTCGACGGCGCGGCGCGCGATCGCGTCGCCTGGTTCGGCGACGTCGGCTACCGCCGCGAGGACGAGGATTTCGTGCCGGTCGGCGGCGGCGCGCGCACGCGGCGAGATCGCGCGCGTTGGCGCGCGACCGGCGGCGCGCGCATTGCGCTGCCAGAAGACGCCGCGCTCGAGGGCGCGCTCGCGTTCTTCACGCGCGACACCGATTCGAACGTCGGCCGCGCATACGAACAGACCGAGCGCGAGTGGCAGCTCGACCTCGGCTATCTGCGCGAGCTCGCGTCCCCGTTCGGAGAGCACGCGCTGCGCCTCGGCGTCGACGCGCGACGCGCGTCGCTCGATCTCGCCGAAGGCGAGCTGCCGCTCGAGCTCGAGGGCGCGCTCGAGCCGGGCGTCGCGCACGAGAACGTCGCGAGCGCGGGCTTCTTCGCGATCGACGAAGTGCGCGTCGCGGAGTGGCTCACGCTCGAGCTCGGCGCACGCGAGGAGCTATCGAGCGACTTCGATCCCGCGTTCGCGGCGCAAGCGGGCGTGCTGGTCGCGCCGTTCGCGTCGCGCGGTCCGCGCACGCTCGAGTCGCTGCGGCTGCGCGCATCGGTCGGCCGGAATCACCGCGCGCCCGGCCTCCAGGAGCTGTTCCAGCCCGAGACGCCACAGCTCGGCGGCGCGTACTTCCTGGCCGGCAACCCTTCGCTGCGTCCCGAGACCACGCTCGGCGTGCGCGCCGGCCTCGAGTGGGCGCCCAATGAGTGGGCCGGCGCCAGCGTGACGTGGTTCCGCAATCGCATCGAGAACGGGATCCGCTCCGTCCGTGCACGCACGCTGCTCGTCCCGACCGGCGAATTCCAAGAAGTCCCGGATCTCGATGACGAGCGCTTGATCGGCCTCTGGCGCATCTGCCGCGCGATCGACTTCTCCCTCCCGGACTGCGCGGCGCTGATCGGCGTGCCGGTCGTGCCGGAGCCGATCCTGCGCCCGGCCGACGTGTTCGTGAAGACGAACCTCGATCGCGTCGAGACGCGCGGCGTCGAGCTGATGCTCGAGCTGCGGCCGCTGGAACATGTCGCGCTCGACCTCGGCTACACGCACCTCGAGAGCGAGGTGCGCGACGGCGAGAGCGCGCAGCTGCGCGTGCTGCCGAATCAGCCGCGCCATCAGGTCGACTGGCGGCTGCGCGCGCTCGTTCCGCGCACGCGTACGTCGCTCGCGCTCACCGGGCTCTGGCGCGGCGAGGCCGTCACCGAGACGAGCGGCACTGGCCTCGTCAGCTTCTCGAATCCGGACGCGCTCTCCGATCCGTCGCTGCTGCTCGGCTCGCGCGTCACGCAGCTGATCGGCGAGCGCTTCGAGCTGTTCATCGACGTCGACAACTGGCTCGACGAGCGCGTGCAGGACTCGTACGCGATTCGCGGGCGCACCGTGTTCGGCGGCGTGCGCGTGCGCTTCGGGGCAGATCAGAGAGGAGGCGAGGCATGGTGAGGAGGATGGCGGCGGCGGGGTTGCTGATGGCGATCGCGGTCGCGGCGAACGCGCAGGTCGAGCAGCTCGTGCAGCCGGGGCCGGCCGGCGAGGACTCCGCGCCCTACTCGTTCCTGCCGACGCTCGTGCGCGGCGAGCGCGACACGAGCTGGATCTTCAGCGCGTCCGACGCCGGCTTCGACCACAGCTTCCGCACGTTCGTGCGCTTCCCGCTGCCGGAGCCGCCGCAAGGCCTCGCGGTCGCCTACGCGTACGCGTGGTTCTATTACGCGTTCGACGCGAGCGGCTTCGGCGAGACGGAGGAAGAGGCGGCGAGCTTCTCGTGTCACCCGGTGCTCGCGGACTGGTCCGAGGCGACGCTCACGTGGCTGAATCAGCCGCCGATCGGCGACGCGTTCGACGGCGCCGACGGCATCGACGGCTTCCAGCTCTTCTACTGCGAAGTCACCGAGTTCGTGCGCGCGTGGCAGAGCGGCGCGACGCCGAACTACGGCATCGCGCTCGTCAACCCGACCGCGCGCACGATCGGGATGCACTCCTTCGAGTCCACGCTGGCGCCGAGCGACGACTACAAGCCTTCGCTGTTGATCGGCTACACGCCGACAGGCAGCGCGAGCAGCGACGCCGAGCAGGTCGTGCGCGCGGCGTCAGGCTGTATCGGCGCGGGCGGGCCGGACGACGACGGCGACGGCGTACAGAATGCGTGCGACGTGTGCCCGACCGCGTTCGACCCTCAGCAGGAGGACGCCGACGGCGACGGCAGCGGCGACCGCTGCGGATTCTCCGCCGCCGATCTGAACGGCGACCGCCGCGTGACCAAGAAGGACGCGAAGCGCTTCCGCAAGGCGATCGGAAAAGCCCCGGGCGACCGGCGCTTCGACCTGCGCTGCGACCTCGACGCCGACGGAGCGATCACCTCCGCCGACCGCGCGCTGTGGGAGCCGATTTATCAGGGGTGGCGCGGCGCGCGGCGCTAGTCGGAGTCGCGACTAGAGCCGGGGCGACTGCCGGGTGGTCGCTCGCCGAGCTTCGGCGGCGCCTTCGCACTCTTCCGCTCGCGCATCGTCGAGATCTTCATCGGATTGCCCGCGACGAGCAGGCCGGCGTACTCGGGGCCGTCGATCGGGAGCGCCATGTTGCGCGCGCGGACCTGAGGATGAGCGAGCACCTCGGCGACGTTCTGCACGGGCGCGCACGGGATCTCGGCGGCTTCGAAGCGGGCGAGCCAGAAGTCGCAGTCGGCGCTCGCGAGCGCGGCCTCGAGCGCGGTGCGCAGCGCGGGCTCGTGCGCGCAGCGGCTCTCGTTCGTCGCGAAGCGCGCGTCGTTCGCGAGCGCGGGAGTACCTAACACTTCACAGAGCTTGCGGAACAGTGCGTCGTGGCCGCTCGCGATCACGACCTGCCCGCGCTTGGTCTCGAACGCGCCAAACGGCGTGATCGACGGATGGCGCGCGCCGATCGGGCCGGGCACCTGCCCGCTCGTCGCGTAGCGCGCGATCGCGTTCTCGAGCAACGCGACCTGAGAATCGAGCATCGCGACGTCGACGCGCGCGCCCTTCCCTGTCAGGTGCCGCTGGTGCAGCGCGGCGAGCGTCGCGCTCGCGGCGAACATGCCGGCGGCGATGTCGCCGATCGAGGTGCCGACGCGCGTCGGCTTCCCGCCCGCCTCGCCGGTGATGCTCATGATCCCACCCAACGCCTGCACGAC
>DASTOI010000409.1:0-5694 GCA_035762585.1 Myxococcota bacterium | reverse complement strand
CCCGCGCCTTCGAAGTCGAACAGCACCGGCTGCGACGCGACGTCGTAATCCCAGATGTCGTGGTGCACGGTCTGGAAGTGCCACGCGACGTGCCCGTCGTTCGCGTCGAGCGCGACGACCGCGCTCGAGAAATGGTCGGCGCCCTTGCGGTGCCCGCCGTAATAGTCGGGCGACGTGTTGCCGGTGGGCACGTAGACGAGTCCGCGCGCCTCGTCCACCGAGAGCGCGCTCCACGCGTTCGTCGTGCCGCGGCGATAGAGCACGCCCTCGCCGCGCGGCGCGAGCTCGGCCTGATCGGGCAGCACGGGATCCCACGCCCAGACGAGCGCCCCGGTGCGCACGTCGTATGCCCGCACGACGCCGCCGGGCGCGTCGACGCGCCGCGAGTCGAGGACCATCGCGCCCGTAACGATTCGGTCGCGCACGATCGCCGGCGGCGAGGTCACGCCGTACTCGCCCGGCGCGATGTCGCCGATGCCCGCCGCGAGATTCACGACGCCGCGCTCGCCGAAGCCCGCGCACGGCTTGCCGGTCTTCGCGTCGAGCTCGATCAGCCGCGCGTCGACCGTCCCCATCACGATGCGCTCACTACACACGTCCGTGTAGGCCGCCTGCGGATCGCGCCACTGCGAGACGCCGCGGCAGTTGATGATGTAGTACTGCGACGCGTCGACCGCGGGATCGAAGCGCCAGCGCTCGCGGCCCGTCTCCGGATCGAGTGCGAACACCTTGTTACGGGGCGAGCAGTAGACCAGCGAGCCCGCCGCGATGATCGGCGTCACCTGCAGCGAGCTCTTCCCGAGGCTCGCGCTGCCGTCGAGGACGTCGCCGGAGCGGTGGATCCACGCGAGCTCGAGCTCGTCCACATTTTCCGGCGTGATCTGTGTCAGCTTCGAGTAGCGCGAGCCGGCGGCGTCGTTGCCGTACGCGTCCCAGCCGTCGATGGGTCCGGTGAGATCGAGCGGCTCGTCCGAGCAAGCAGCGAGCGAGAGCGCGAGAAAGAGCAGGGCGAACGAAGCGAGCGCGCGGCGAAACATCGGGCCTCCCCAAGGCGGGGCGCAGGATAAGCAGATCGGGCGCGATTCCGCTGGCGTGGCGAAGTGATGCCTCGCAGCCCACCTCGAGCGGAGGGACGCGCTACGACCCGCCGCCTCGCGGGATCCCGAAGGCGGCGAGTCTCCACCCGAGAAACGCCGCCACGACGCCGACGAGCGACCCGACAGCGAGCGCGACGGCCACGCGGTCGTGTCCGCTCAGCGCCGCAGCGAGCGATGCCGCGAGCGTCGCGAGGCCGATCGCGAAGGCGTAGTGCTGGCCGCGCCGTTGGAGTCGTGCCGCGGATTCGCTGGCCGCAATCTCGGCAGCCAGGAGCGCGCGTTCCTGCCCTTACTGATGAGCCACCTGAGACTCGGCGATGCGCATGATTCGCTCGGCACCGTTCGAGACGATCCGATCGTCGTCTACCTCGGTTCACCAGTTCAAAACCTGTCGGGACGTTCGGGCGAGACCGTGAGCTTGCCGGAGCGGTGTGACCGATCCGGCGACAACCGCGCTTCTCACCGCGATACGCTGCCGCGCCTCGCCCACCGCGAAGGAGACGCGATGACCACCCAGACCCTTCCGCTCACGCCCGACGAGCTCCTCACCACGACGCGCGCCGTGCGCAAGCGCCTCGACTTCACGCGCCCCGTCGAGATGAGCGTGATCCGCGAGTGCCTCGAGATCGCGCTCCAGGCGCCGACCGGAAGCAACGCGCAGGGCTGGCAGTTCCTGGTCGTCACCGACGCCGCGAAGCGCCTCGCGCTCGCCGAGCTCTACCGCAAGGCGTGGGCGATCTACGAAAAGATGCCGATCGCCGCACACCACGTGCACGCGGGCGATCCGTCGATGAAGGCGATCCAGGAGCGCGTCGTCTCGTCCGCCGAGTACCTCGCACACAACCTCGAGAAAGCGCCCGCGTACCTAATTCCTTGCCTGACGCCGCGCCTCGACGGCGCCGCAGGGCCGATGCTCAACCTGATGGCCTCCGCCTCGCTCGGCTCGCTGCTCCCCGCCGTCTGGAGCTTCATGCTCGCCGCGCGTGCCCGCGGTCTCGGTACCTGCTGGACGACGCTCCATCTCTTCCACGAACAGGAGGCCGCGAAGATTCTCGGCATCGACTACGCGAGCGTCGCGCAGTGCGCGCTGATTCCGATCGCGTACACGAAGGGAACCGATTTCAAGCCGGCGCCGCGCAAGCCGCTGGACGGCGTGCTGCACGTGAATCAGTGGTGAGGAGAGCGGCTGGCGGCGATCTATTGCTCCGCCTCGAACCTCTCGCTCGCCTCTCGAAACCTCTTCCGCACCGCCTCGATGTCCCACGGCCGCTCGCGCAGCGTCTCCGGATCCCACTCGCTCCGGCCCGTCGGCGCGAAGAAATCTCCGCCATACACGTGGATGGCTCCGGTCATCCGCGGGATCGGGTTCGTCACGGAGTGGATCGCGTCCTTCGGTAGCGGGAACACTTCCTTCTCCGAGAGCGACGCGGCGCGCACGGCCTCGACGCCGCCGTGGCCTGCGGCTGCGCTCGATGCGCTGCGCTCCCAGAGGATGTTGTCCTCGCGGCCGGTGTAGATCCCGATCGACGCCCACATGTTGTGGTTGTGGGGCAGCAGGATCATCAGCGGCGCCCAGATCACGTGGAGGATCGTGAGGTCGGGGGAGCGGTAGAGGGCGTTCAGGCCGGCGACGCGCGGCTCTCCGAGCGCGGTGATTAGGCGCGCCGGGTCGGAGAGCGTGCGGGTGAGCACTTCGTCGACGGCGCGCTGCGCTTCGGTCTCACGATTCGCGCGCCGCACGTCGTCGATGAAGCGATCGAGGTCGAGCTTGTCGCTCATCGCGACTCCTCCAGCCTTCTCTCCGGCCAGCGCGCGCGTCGCGGCCAGCAGGCCGGCAGCGCCCGCGAGGAAGCTGCGTCGGGAAAGGGCGATCGCCATCTCGGACTCCCGCCGGCGGTGAGAGCCGAGATCATACGCGGCGGACGCCGGAGCTCTGCCGCCGATGTGCTGTCAGCAGCGACGATCGCAGGCCGCTCGCGACCGCCCGGCGCCATTGAGTACGCGAAACGCAGCGCCGAGACTCCGCCCGTCCGGTCGCCCGATCCTCGATTGCCGGAGCCCGCGATGAAGCGTTGGACCGACTTCGCGCGCGACGAACCCGCGATGGCCGAAGCCGGCCGCGCGCTGATCTACCAGTACCGCGTCGGGCTCGGCTACCTCGCGACGGTCCGCAAGGACGGCGGGCCGCGCGTGCATCCCGTCTGCCCGGTCCTCGCGAACGGCGGCCTCTACGTGTTCATCGGGAACCACTCGCCGAAGCTCGGCGATCTGCTGCGCGACGGGCGCTTCGCGCTGCACTCGTTCCCGAAGCCCGACGGGGACGACGAGTTCACCGTCGCCGGCCGCGCGCTGCGCGTCGACGACGCTGCGGTGCGGAAAGTGGTCTACGACACCTACACCGCCACCGGCGCGACGACGAGCAACGACACATTGTTCGAGCTCTGGCTCGAGCGCGCGCTCCACGCGAAGTACGAAGCGCGCCCGAGCTGGCCGCCCGTCTACTCGAAGTGGGCAGCCGGCCGGGCGCCGTAGCAAGGGCACGCTGGGCAGCCGAGGTTCCGAGGATTGCCGCGCCGGCTGACACCGCGCGGCGTCGGAAGCCACTTCCTCACCGAGACGTCGCGCGCGTTCCGTCGATCTCACGGCAACACACGACGGGCTCGTCATTTCTGCCGCCGACCTTTCGCGAACCCGTCGTGGAGGACAGCCGTGCGCAAGGACCTTCTCTCGAAGTCGCGGCCCGCGCCTGCTCGCGCCGCTCACACTCGCGCGGCCGCGCCGCGCGGCCTCACGCGCCGGCGCTTCGTCGCCGGCGGCGCGTCGCTCGGCGCGCTCGCTGCAGCGCCGGCGTTCCTGCGCGGCCTGCGCGCCGCGGCGCAGGAGGCGCCGTCGTCGCTCTTCACGCTCGGCGTCGCATCGGGCGATCCGAGCGCGCGCTCCGTCGTGCTTTGGACGCGCCTCGCGCCCGATCCGCTCGCGGGCGGCGGGCTCGGCGAGCAGGTCGTGCCGGTGAAGTGGCAGGTCGCGCTCGATCCGGGCATGAGCCAGGTGATCCGCGACGGAATGGCGAAGGCGCACCCCAAGAACGGGCACGCGGTGCACGCGCTCGTGAAGGGCCTGCCCTCCGACCGCTGGCTCTACTACCGCTTCGAGGCGCTCGGCGAGGCGAGCCGCGTCGGCCGCACGCGCACGTTCCCCGCGCGCAAGGACGCCCGCGATCACATGCGCTTCGCGGTCGTGAGCTGTCAGAGCTTCCCGGACGGCTTCTATCGCGCGTACGCCGACCTGAATCAGCAAGAGCTCGACTTCGTGGTGCACGTCGGCGACTACATCTACGAAGGCGCCGCCGCCGCGAGCCCCTTCGATCCGGCGCGCAATCACGTCGGCGCCGAGATCGTGTCGGTGGACGACTACCGCAATCGCTACGCGCTCTACCGGCTCGACCCCGATCTGCAGCAGGCGCACGCGCTCTTCCCGTTCATCGTGACGCCGGACGACCACGAGGTCGATAACAACTACGCCGGAGAGATTCCGGAGCTTTCGAGCCCGACGCAGGGCGCGGCGTTCCTCGAGCGCCGTCGCAACGGTTATCAGGTGTACGCCGAGAGCATGCCGCTGCGGCCCGAGAACCGGCGGCTCGGAGCGGACGGCGAGCTCCGCTTGTTCCGCAGCCTCCCGTTCGGCGACCTCGCGCAGCTGCACGTGCTCGACACGCGCCAGTTCCGCACGGATCAGCCCGCGGGCGACGGCTTCGGCTCGACCGATCCCGACAGCGCCGAGATCGAGTTCGTGTTCGGCGAGGAGATCTTCGACGCCGACGGCATTCTCGATCCCGCTGCGACGCTGCTGGGCGCGCGTCAGGAGGACTGGCTCCGCGCGAAGCTCACGAGCTCGCGCGCCACCTGGAACGTGCTCGCGCAGCAGGTGATGCAGACGCGCTGGAATCTGGTCGGCGCCGCGCGCGTCACGATCGAGCAGAACCCCGCGATCGGGCCGGCGATCAAGCAGGCGTTGCTGCAGCAGATCGCGCTGATCGACGAGGTCTCGAATGTCGACGCGTGGGACGGCTACCCGGCCGCGCGGCAGCGGCTGTTCGAGGCGCTCACACAGTCGCGCGCGCGCAATCCGATCGTTCTCACCGGCGACATCCACTCCGCGTGGGGCGCGAACCTGCTCGCGGACTTCTCCGACCCGTCCAGCCAGATCGTCGCGGCCGAGTTCGTCTCGACGTCGGTCTCGTCGACGTTCGGCGGCCTGAACCCGCGCCCGACGCATGCCGTGGTACGCGCGGGCCTCCAGCCAGCGAACCCGCACATCGCGTACTTCAACGGGCTCTACCGCGGCTACTGCCTATGCGACGTCGATCGCACGCGCTGGCAGACGAGCTTCCGCGCGGTCGGGACGGCTGCGGAGGCGCTCGATCCGTCGCCGACCGCGCTCGTGCCGCTGCCGACCTCGCCGGTCGAGACCGACGCCGTGCTCGAGATCGCGGCCGGCTTCAACGAGCCCGGCGAGAACGGGCGCATCGAGACGACGTTCGCGCGGCCGATTCCGATCTGACGGGCGAGCCCGCGCACGGCGCGCATCGATCTCCTAA
>DASTOI010000408.1:0-10078 GCA_035762585.1 Myxococcota bacterium | reverse complement strand
GCCGTCGAGGAAGAGCAGGTCGATCGGGCCGTCGAGATCGCGCGCGAGCGTCTCCAGAGCGTTGCCCAGCCGCACCTCGGCGAAGTCCGCGAGGCCGGCTTCGGCGAGGTGAGCCAGCGCACGCGCGCGCTTGCTAGGCGCGAGCTCGCTGCCGATCACGCGGCCGCCGCCGCTGTCGCGCACGCCGGCCGCGAGATAGAGCGTCGAGATTCCGAACGACGTGCCGAACTCGACGACGCAGCGCGCGCGAAGCACGCGCGCGGTCAAGTAGAGCAGCCGCCCGGCAGCCGGCTCCACCGGAAGGAACGCATTCGCGAGATGCGGCTCGAGCGCCTCGAAGGCGGGTCGCCTGCGCAGCCAGGCGAGCGCCATGCCCGGCGCCGCGCGCAGGAAGTACTTCATGTCTCCGCGTGCCTCACGGTGCAGGCGAGCGAGCAGCATCGAAACCTTCGGATCGTCGAGCGTGGTCATCGTGCCTCCCGGGCGTCTCCGCACGGTACGAGAGTGCGGGCGGGGAGGTGCGTCCTTTCGCTGACGGCGCGCTCGGGCTTGCGCGCTCGGCGGGCCGTGGACTAAACAGCGTTCAGCCCGCTGAACGGTGTTCAATGCCGGCCCGTCGCAGCCGATCTCCCAAGCCGAAGCTCCCCTCCGCCCGCGAGCTCCGTCACGAGCACGCGCGCGATGCGACGCGCGAACGGATCGCTCAGGCCGCGCTTCAGCTGTTCCTCGACGAGGGCTTCGAGCGCGTCTCGATGCGCGCGATCGCGAACGCGGTCGGTTACTCGCCCGGCGCGCTCTACGCGTACTTCCGCGACAAGGACGAGATCCTCTACGCGCTCCACGTCGAGGGCTTCGCGCGCTTGCGGCGCTCCGTCAGCGAGGCCAGCGCCGGACGAACGCCCGGCGAGCGCCTCTACCGGCTCGGCGAGCTCTATCTGCGCTTCGCGTTCGAGAACCCGCGGCTCTACGAGCTGATGTTCATCACGAAGCGCCTCGGCGATCGCATCCGCCTGGACGAGAAGTGGCGCGTCGGCCTCGACAACTACGACCGCGTACGGAGCACGGTGCGCGAGTGCATGGACGCCGGCGTGATCCCGCGTGGCGACGTCGAGGCAGCGACGTTCGCGTATTGGGGGATCGCCCACGGCATCGCGACGGCCGTGATCCGCGGCCGCACGCACAGCCTCATCCCTGACGACGATCTTCCTCGCGTCGTGCGCGACGCGTACCGATTCGCAGTTGGCGAGCTCTTTCCGACGCACGCCAAGACCCCTCAGCGCCCGAGGAGCGCCGCGCGGCGAACGCGGCGGAGTTGAAGTCGATGCTGGACCTTCGGAGCGGCGCTCGAGCCGCGGCGCTCTCGTGCCTCGCGCTTTGTGTCGCGCTCTCTGCCTGCCAGGAGAGCGCTGCCCCAGCAGCCGCGCCTCGGGAAGCGCAGCCCGTGCGGCTGGCGCTGGTACGCCGCGCCGCGGCGGCCGCGCCGGTGTTCGCGACGGGCACGCTCGCGGGCAAGGAAGAAGTGCGGCTCTCGTTCAAAATCCCCGGCTATGTGGACCGCCTGCTCGTCGACGAAGGCGCAGCCGTCCGGCGCGGCGAGCTGCTCGCGACGCTGAAGCCGGACGAGGCGAGCTCGCGCGTCACGCAGGCGCGCATGGCGCACGAGAAGGCGCTGCGCGACGTCGCGCGCGCGGAGGAGCTGCACGCCGCGGGCGTCGCGGCGCTCCAGCTCGTGCAGGACGCGCGCACTGCGGAGGAAGTCGCGCGCGCGACGCTGCGCATGGCGAGCTTCGACGCGCGTCACGCCGAGATCCGCGCGCCGGACGATGGCGTGATCCTCTCGCGCCTCGCGGAAGAGAACGAGATGGTGAACGCCGGCGTGCCGGTGCTCTCGTTCAAGAGCGCGGCGCAGGGCTGGATCGTGCGCGCCTCGGTCGCCGATCGTGACGTCGTGCGCCTCGCGATCGGCGACGCCGCGAAGATCGAGACGAACGCGTATCGCGGCGCGCCGCTCGAAGGCGTCGTCGCGCAGATCGCCGCTGCAGCGTCACCGGCGACCGGCACCTTCGACGTCGAGATCTCCGTAGTACCTGACGCGCGCGCGCTCTTCTCGGGCATGGCGGCGCGCGCCCTGATCGCGCCCAGCGGCGGCGAGCCCGTCGCGTTCGTGCCGCTCGCGGCGCTCGCGCTCGGCGATGGAGACGCCGGCGTCGTGTTCGCGCTCGATGCCGAACGCGAGCGAGCGCGCCGGCTCGACGTGCGCGTCGCGTTCCTCGCCGGCGACGAAGCGGCGCTCGCCGCCGGCGTCGACGGCGTCGCGGAGGTCGTCACGGACGGCGTCTCGTACCTGCGCGACGGAACGCCGGTGCGCGTCGTCGCCGACGACGTCGCGGCCGCGCAATGAGGGTCGCGAAGCTCGCGGTCGAGCGTCCGCAGCTCACGCTCGTGCTGTTCGCGATGCTGGTCGCGGTCGGCGTCTCCGCGCTGCGCACGATCCCGCGCGCGGAGGATCCCAGCTTCCCGATGCCGATGTACGTGATCACGGCCGTGCATCCGGGCGCGAGCCCGCGCGATCTCGAGGAGCTCGTCGTCGATCCGCTCGAGGACCGCGTGCGCGAGCTCGACGGCCTGCGCAAGGTCGAGAGCTCGATGCAGGACGGCTTCGCCGTCACGTTCGTCGAGTTCGACTACGACGAGGATCCCGATCGCAAGTACGAGGAGGTCGTGCGCGAGGTGAACGCGCTGCGGCCGGAGCTGCCGGCTGAGCTCGCGCGGCTCGAGATCGAGCGCTTCCGCACGACCGAGGTGGCGATCCTGCAGATCGCGCTGCTCTCCGAGACCGCTCCGTTTCGCGAGCTCGAGCGCCAGGCGGAACGGCTCGAGGACCGGCTCGAGGTGCTGCCCGGCGTGAAGGAGGTCGAGACCTGGGCCTATCCCGAGTCGCAGGTGCGCGTGCGGCTCGATCCCGCGAAGCTCGAGCGGCTGAACGTCCCGCTGAGCGGGGTGTTAGGGGCGCTCGAGGCCGGCGCCGCGAACGTGCCGGGCGGCGCGGTCGAGCAGGGCCAGCGGCGCTTCAACGTCGAGACCGGCACGCATTATGAATCGCTCGACGAGGTGCGCGACAGCGTCGTCGCGGGCGACGGCGCGCGGCTCGTGCGAGTCCGTGACGTCGCGCAAGTCGAGTGGGGCTACGCCGAGGAGACGCACCGCGCGCGCGTCGACGGAAGGCGCGCCGTGTTCGTCACGCTCGAGATGCGCGACAACCAGCACATCTTCCACGTGCGCGATCGCGCGGTGGCCGTGCTGGACGCGTTTCGAGAGAGCGTGCCCGCGGAGATCGACGTCGCGCTGATCTTCGACCAGTCGCGCAACGTCGCGCACCGGCTCGACGGCCTCTACCGCGATTTCGCGCTCGCGATCGGGCTCGTGCTGCTCACGCTGCTGCCGCTCGGCGTGCGGGCCGCGTCGATCGTGATGCTCTCGATCCCGCTCTCGCTCGCGATCGGCGTCGCGCTGCTACAGGCGTTCGACCTGTCGCTCAACCAGCTTTCGATCGTCGGCTTCGTGATCGCGCTCGGCCTCTTGGTCGACGACTCGATCGTCGTCACCGAGAACGTGACGCGCTTCCTGCGCGCCGGCGCCTCGCGGCGCGAGGCGGCGATCCGCGCGACGCAGCAGATCGGCGTCGCGGTGCTCGGCTGCACCGCCACGTTGATCCTCGCGTTCCTGCCACTGCTCTCGCTGCCGGGCGGCGCGGGCAAGTACATCCGCGGCCTCCCGCTCGCGGTGATCTTCACCGTGGGCGCCTCGCTGCTCGTCTCGCTGACGATCATCCCGTTCCTCGCGAGCTTCTGGCTCTCGGACCCCGACGCACACGAGAACCGCGCGCTGCGCTGGGTCCAGAGGGGCATCGAGGCGAGCTATCGCCCGCTGCTCCACTTCTCGCTGAAGCGCCCGGTCGTCACGCTCTTCGCAGCGTTCGCGTTCGTCGTCGCCTCGTTCGCGCTCGTCCCGGTGATGGGCCTCTCGTTCTTCGGGAAGGCGGGGATTCCGCAATTCCGCATCCGCATCGAGAGCGCCGAGGGCTCGACGCTCGCGATGACGGACGCCGCGGCGCGCTTCACCGAGCGCGTGCTCGCGAAGCATCCCGCGATCGAGCGAGTGATTACGAACGTCGGTCACGGCAACCCGCAGATCTTCTACAACGTGCGGCCGCTCGGAGAGAACACGCGCACCGCCGAGCTGTTCGTGCACCTGCGCGAGTGGGATCCGTTCACGTCGCCGCAGCTGCTCGACGCGCTGCGCGCAGAGCTCGCCGACTACCCGAGCGCGAAGATCCGCGTGTTCGAGTTCCAGAACGGGCCGCCGCTCGAGAACCCGATCCAGATTCGCGTCACGGCGGAGCAGCTGGAGCAGCTGCCCGGGCTGGCGCGCGACGTCGAGGACCTGCTCGCCGCGACGCCGGGCACGCGTTACGTCGACAACCCGTTGCTGCAGGCGAAGCTCGATCTCGCGGTGCGCGTCGACAACGAGCAGGCGGGGCGGCTCGGCGTGCCCGAGCTCGAGATCAAGCGCGCGGTGCGGCTCGCGATCGCGGGCCTCGAGGCCGGCGTGCTGCGAGATGCGGCCGGAGAAGAGCATCCCGTGCGCGTGACGCTCGATCAGCCCGGGCGGGCGAGCCTCGCGGCGCTGGATCGGCTCTCGATCTCGGCGCGCGGCGGCGCGCAGGTTCCGCTGCGCCAGCTCGCGCACGTCGAGCTCGAGGACGCGCTCGCGCGCATCGATCACCGCGACGGCGTGCGCTCGGCCAGCGTCACCGCCGACGTGCAGCGCGCCTTCAACACCGACCGCGTGACGCAGGACGTGCTCGATCGGCTCGCGCAGATGCATTGGCCGGCCGGCGCCGGCTACCTCGTCGAGGGCGAGCTCGAGGAGCGGCAAGAGAGCTTCGGCGGCCTCGGCATCGCGATGCTGATCGCTGCGTTCGGCGTGCTCGCGGTGCTGGTGCTCGAGTTCCGCACCTTCAAGAGCACGCTGATCGTCGCGAGCGTGATTCCGCTCGGCGTCGCCGGCGGCCTGTGCGCGCTCTTCGTGGTCGGCGAGTCGCTCTCGTTCACCGCGATGATCGGCTTCATCGCGCTCGTCGGGATCGAGGTGAAGAACTCGATCCTGCTCGTCGACTTCACGAATCAGCTGCGCGCGCAGGGCGTGGCGCTCGACGAAGCGATCGAGCGCGCCGGCCGCATCCGCTTCTTCCCGATCCTGCTGACGACGCTCACCGCGCTCGGCGGCCTCTTCCCGCTCGCGCTCGAGGGCTCGCCGCTCTACTCGCCGCTCGCGATCGTGATCATGGGCGGGCTCGTCAGCTCGACGCTGCTCGCGCGGCTCGTGACGCCGGTGCTCTACAAGCTGCTCGTACCCGAAGTGCACCCGGACGATGCGGGCGAGCCGATCGAGTCGGGCGGGACGAACGTGGCCCCGCCGCCGGGAGCGCTCGCGACGTGAGTGACTAGGCGGACTGGGCGGTCGGCTCGAGCCCGGACTCCGTCTCCGGGTCGCCCGCGATGCGCGTGTGGTGCATCACGCGGGGCTGTGTGGGATCGAACGGGCGCGCGCGGTGCAGCACGCAGCGGTTGTCCCAGATCGCGACGTCGCCGGCTTGCCAGGGGTGCTTCCAGACGCGCGGGGACTCGCATGCGAACGCGAGCAGCTCGGTGAGCAGCTGCTCGGACTCGCGCTCGTCGAGGCCGGGAATTCCGTATGCGTGCCGACCGATGAACAGCGAGCGCCGACCTGTTACGGGATGCCGCTTCACGAGCGGGCGCAGCGGCGGCGTGTGGCCCTCGAATCCGTACGCGAGCGCCGAAGCGCTCGACTTCTCGCCGATCTTCGCCTGCGAATAGGCGAGCGAGTGGCGCGCGGCGAGGCCGGCGATGCGGCGCTTCGTGTCGTCGTCGAGCGCATCGTAGGCCGCGCGCATGTCCGCCCATTCGGTCTCGCCGCCCGTCTCCGCGGGAATCTCGGCGGAGAGGATCGACGCCTTCGCGGCGAGCGGCATGTAGGAGCTGTCGGTGTGCCAGCCCTCGTTGCCGCGCAGGATGCCGAGCACCGGGTCGTCCGCGCGGCGAATCGTTCCGTCGGGATGCACGTTGCTGATCGCGACCGTGCCCGTCTTCGCGACGAGCGAATCGAGCTCGCCGAAGCGGCGCCCGAACGCGGTCTGCTCCGCGCGGCTCAGATGTTGGGCCGGGAACACGAGCACCGCGCGTTCGTGGAACGCGGCCTCGATTTCCTTCCACTCGACGTCGTTCAGCGCCGCGAGGCGCACGCCCGTAATGACTGCGCCGAGCGTCGCGTCTGCAGGCTCGATGCGGACCGCCATCGCGCGACTCCTCGCCCGTTCCCGCCAGCCTACCGCGGCGGCGTGGGCTCCGGCTCGGGCGTCAGCTGCGCTTGCGCACCTTCCAGACTTCCTCGCACGGCCACTTGCGCGCCCAGTCGAGCGTCACGAAGTCCCAGTCGCTGATGGCTCCAGCGGGCGGCCTCAGCTCGAGCAGCGCCTCGATCTCGAAGCCGGCGCCGCGCAGCACGCGGATCCACTCCCCGTGCGTGAGATGGAACTCGACGCCCGTCTGGCCCGGCCACTCGAGCCGGTAGAGGCCGAACGCGGGCCGCAGGAGGCGCTCGGTCGCCGCCTCGCCCTCGAGATCGGGCGTCGTCAGCGACATCAGCATCGAGTTCACCAGGAATACGAGGCGCCCACCCGGCCGTAACAAGCGCGCCGCCTCCGGCACCCAGCGCTGCGGATCGCACCAGAGGCACGCGCCGTACTCCGAGATCGCGAAGTCGAAGCTCGCGGACGGCAGCGGCACGGCCTCCGCGTTGCAGTGGATCAGCGAGAAGTCGAGCCCGTGCTCGCGCTGCAGCGCGCGCGCCGTCTCGAGCTGCTTCGCGGAGTTGTCGACGCCGACGACGCGCGCGCCGCGGCGCGCCATCCACGCCGAGACGTAAGCGGTGCCGCAGCCGAGCTCGATCGCGTCCTGGCCGGCGAGATCGCGCGGCAGCAGCTCGAGCCCGGCGTCGGGCGCGTTCCAGATGCCCCAGCTCGGCTCGTTCGTGCTCCAGCGATCGGCGACGCGCTTCGCGTAGTCCGGCGCCCACGCGTCCCAGTGCTCGCGGTTGCGCCGCGCGTGCTCGGGGAGATCGCTCACCGCACGCTCCACGCCGCGATCACTTCATCGCTGCTCGTCAGCGTCGCCACGTTGCGCAGCGTGTGCTGAAACACTTGCTCCGCGTACTCGCGCGGTGTGCCGGCGATCGCGTCCACCGGCAGCACGACCTGATAACCCGAGTTGACCGCGTCGAACGTGAGATTCTGGATCGCGACGTTCACCGAGACGCCGACGCCGACGATCGTCGTGACGCCCTCGTTGCGCAGCACGAAGTCGAGCTCGGTGCCCTGGAACGGCGAGAGGCCGTGAATGCGCGGCAGCACGAGATCGCTCGCCGCAACCTGCACCTCCGGCACGATCTCCGCGGCCGGCGAGCCCGGGATCAGCTTCGGCTCCGCCTTCGCCATGTACTGGAAGATCCGCGCGTTCGCGTTCGCGCCGAGCCCGTCGGCGCGGCGGATCGCGGTGCAATGGATCACGCGCACGCCGCGCGCGCGCGCCGCCGCGACGAGCCGGGCGATGCTCGGCAGAATGCGCTGCCCTTCCTTCGCGAGCTCGGGCAGCGCCGAGAGATCGCCGATCACGCCGCGCTGGATCTCTTGCGTGACGAGCGCGGTATGAGCAGGTGCGACGAGCGTGGCGAGGTCGAGCGGCATGGCGGCTCCCATTCCATTCCTGGGTCAGCCGCGCTCCGGAAATGGCGCGCCGCCCGGCTGCTGCGGTAGCCCATCCGCGATCTCGAGCCACGGCGCCTTCGACGACACGAAGATGTGTCCCTCGACCAAGCGCCCCGGGTCGGAATCCAGCGAGCCGACGCGCAACGCGACCCAGTCCGGGAACTCGTCGCGGCGCTTGAACAGCGGTGAGCCGCAGCAGCTCGCGAAGACGCGATGGATGCCCGGGCTCGAGTCCCAGCTCCGGAGCAGCTCCTCGCCGGCGACGACGAAGAAGTCCGCTGCGCGTGCGCGCGCAGTCGTGCCGAAGCTCGCGCCCGAGTGCTTACGGCACTGCCAGCAGTGGCAGTGGCCGATCGAGCCGGCGAGCTCGCCGCGCAGCTCGTAGCGGACGCGCCCGCACGCGCAGGATCCGTTCAGCATGACTCCTCCCGACGGCTCGCAACGATGACTCAACCCGGCGGCTCGGGCAGCGGATGCCGAATCCAGTCGTCGGCGCGGCGCGCGAGCTCGCCCAGCAGCGCGCGCTTCGAGACATCGCTCGGCGGATTCAGCACGGCCTGCAGGATCGTCGACGTGACGAGGTTGATCAGTAAGTGGAGCGATGCACGCGAGAAATCGGGATGGACGAAGCCCGCGCCGGCGCCGCGGATGCGCTCCGAGAACGCGAGCAGGCGCGGGCCCAGCTCGCGCACGCATTCGAGCTCGTTCGTGTACGGCACTTCGTTCGCGAACACGGCGACCAGCGCGCGCTCCTGCGCGACGGTCTCGTAGATCGACTCGATCCAGACGCGCACCGCGCGGCTCGGCTCCGTGCGCGCGGCGCGCGCCGCCTCCTGCGCGAGCCGCGCGAGCACGCGGTCCACCAAGCGCTCGGCGACCGCGGCCACGAGCGCGTCCTTGCCCGGGAAGTATTCGTAGAGCGACGCGATGCTCACGCCGGCGCGCTCCGCGACGTGGTTCGTCGTGGTGCCGGCGAAGCCGCGGCGCGGCAAAAGCCAAGTACACGCGTCGACCAGCGCATCGAGGGTCGCTTGCGAACGGCGCTGGGTCGGGCGCTTTTTCGCCGCGAAATCGCGCACGTGGCGCGCGGCTCTCACTCGCCGCGGCGCCATGCCCAGAACCTGAGTAATCCAAGCATTCGCTCGGATTATGCTCGAGCCCGCGCGCGAGGGCGAGCCGATGCGAGACGACCAGCAGAGCTCGAGGGGCGGACCGCTGGCGCGGTGGCGCCGCGAGCTGGCCGCGCAGCTCGAGGCCGCCGGCGGAAGGCACGACGAGATCGAGATCTACGGCGGGCCGAGCGGCGACCCCGGCCTCGCGGGCGGTCCCGCCAGCGTCTCTTGGGAGCTCCACGCCGACCTCGCGACGCTCGCGGTCGCCGGCACCGCCGCGATCCTGATGGAGCTGCTCCATCCCTCGGTGATGCACGGCGTCTACACGCAGTCGGCGTACCGTACGCAGCCGCTGCTGCGTGCGCGCAACACGCTCGGCTACGTGCTGCGCACGACGTTCGGCAACAGCGCGGCCGCGACGCGCGTGATCGAGAGCGTGCGCCGCGTGCACGGCCGCATCCGCGGCACGCGCGCCGACGGCGTCGCGTACTGCGCGCTCGACCCGGAGCTGATCGCGTGGGTGCACACGTGCATCCCGTGGGCCGTGATGACTGCTTACGACGCGCATGTGCGGCCGCTCTCGCGCAGCGAGCGAGACCGCTACCTGCGCGAGCAGGCGACGATCGGACGCATGGGCGGCGCCGACTGGGTGCCCGAGAGCGTGAGCGAGCTCGGCGATTACGTGGAGCGAATGCGGCCGAAGCTCGCCTTCAGCGAGCAGACGCTCTCGTTCCTCGACTTCCTCGCCGGCCGCTCCGCCGAGCAGCCGGCGCCGCGCCATGAGCGCGTCGATCGCTGGATCGGCATCCGCGCATCGATGTCGCTGATGCCCGAGTGGGCGCAGCGCCTGACCGGAACGCAGCAACCTGCCTTCGTTCAGCGCACGTTGTTACGGCCGTCGGATCGCCTCAAGTCGAAGCTCGTGCGCTTCGCGATGCCCGAGCTGCCGTGCGTGCGGATCGCGCGTGCGCGGGCGACGGGAGTCGCAGCGGAGTTCGCGCCGGCGGCTTGAGGGCACGCTACGCGAGCACGAGTCGAACGTCTGGGTGGGCGGAGACGATCTCGACGAGCCAATCGAAGACCGTCCGCCCTCGCCGACACCGTGCAGCTCCCAGCTCCG
>DASTOI010000407.1:0-2935 GCA_035762585.1 Myxococcota bacterium | reverse complement strand
TCCACCGAGTGGACCGCGGGAGATTCTCAGGGGGGCTCCGCTGCGCTCGACTTCGCCGCAGCCGCCCCCGGCCCCGCCGCGGCTGCTCGTGCTCGGGCCGCCGACGTACGGCTTTGTTGGGGAGGGCGCGGATCGGCGCGGCCTCGAGCCGCGCCTCCCGCGTGCTTCGCGTCGCTCGAATGTCGTTGCTGCGATCGCTACTTCGCGCCGCGCGCGGCGTCGACGCTCCAGATTCCGGAGCCCTTCGCGGCGATGAAGAGGTATGCGAAGCAGTAGGCGACGGCGAGCTCACCGCCGTTCACGACGGGCACGATGCTGCCGGTCGGGTTTTGGTCGGGATTCAGCACGTGGCCCATGAAGAACGCGACCGCCATTGTTCCTGAGACAATGAAGGCGGCCGGCGCGGCGAAGAGGCCGATCGCGACGAGCAGCGCGCCGACCAGCTCGATCGTGCCGGAGCCGTAGACGATGAACGCGGGCGCTCCTTCCGGCACGCCGCCGAACCAGCCAAGCAGCTTCTGGGTGCCGTGCTGGAGCATCAGCAGCCCCATCATGATCCGGAACAGCGCGTAGACATGCTCGGCGTAGGGAGCGAGGAAGCCCATGGTCGATTCTCCAGTCGTTACGGGGAGCGGGTTCTGCGCATTCTATGCAGGCCGGCGCGGGCTTGGGGCCGGTTTTTGCGGGCCGTGATGGCGCGCACTCCGTAACCGAACCACAGGGGCGACCGTTTCTGGCGGGATGCGAGGGGCCGACATGCGATCGATTCGTGAGAGCTCGCCGCCCGAGCGCGAGGTGACGCCCGAGGCGCTCTACCTACGCCGCCGCGCGTTCCTTCGCGCCGGGGCCGCGTTTTCGGGCGCGCTGCTCTTCGGCTGCGGCGAAGACACCTCGGCGCGCGCCGCGACTCCGGAGGCGGCCGCGCTCGCGAAGCTGCCGAACGTGATCCCGGCGCCGGAGGGCTATCGCACGAGCGAGGAGCCCACGCGCTACGAGGACGCGACCGCGTACAACAACTTCTACGAGCTCGGAACCGGCAAGGAGGATCCCGCGCAGAACGCGGACACGCTGCGCGTGCGGCCCTGGACGATCGCGGTGGAGGGCGAGGTCGCGAAGCCCGGCGTGCTCGACATCGAGACGCTGCTGAAGGCGTACCCGCTCGAGGAGCGCATCTATCGGCTGCGCTGCGTCGAGGCGTGGTCGATGGTGATCCCGTGGGTCGGCGTTCCGCTCGGCGACGTGCTGAAGCGTTTCGCGCCGACTTCTCAGGCGAAGTACGTCGCCTTCGAAACGCTCGTCGACGAGCAGCAGCTGCCGGGCCAGCGCCGCGCCGTGCTCGACTGGCCGTATCGCGAAGGGCTGCGCCTCGACGAGGCAATGCATCCGCTCACGATCCTCGCGGTCGGCATGTACGGGCGCGTGCTGCCGGGTCAGAACGGGGCGCCCGTGCGGCTCGTCGTCCCGTGGAAGTACGGCTTCAAGAGCATCAAGTCGATCGTGCGGATGCGCCTCGTCACGCGCATGCCGCGCACGAGCTGGAGCGACGAGAATCCGAACGAGTACGGCTTCTACGCGAACGTGAACCCGCGCGTCGACCATCCGCGCTGGAGCCAGCGCAGCGAGCGCCGCATCGGCGAGTGGAGTAAGCGCCCGACGCTCGAGTTCAACGGCTACGCCGAGCAGGTCGCGGGCCTCTATCGCGGCATGGATCTGCGCCGGAACTTCTGAGGACGGGATGCCGATGAGCGCGGGCGTGAGCAACTGGAGCGCTGCGGCGACGACCGCGCTTGCCGCGCATGCGCGGCGCGGCCGTCGCTTCGCGCACGCCGCGGTCGTCGCGATCGCGTTGACGCCGCTCGCGGGCCTCGTGCTCGGCGCAGTGACGGGCGCGCTCGGCGCGAATCCAGTCGAGACGATCACGCACACGACGGGCGCGTGGGCGCTGCGCTTGCTGCTGGCCTCGCTGGCGATTACGCCGCTGCGCCGGCTGGATGCGCGCCTCGCAGCGCTCGCGCCCTACCGCCGCACGCTCGGACTGCTCGCGTTCGCCTACACGCTGCTGCACGCCGCGACCTTCTTCGCGCTCGATCTCGGCCTCGCGCTCGCGCTGCTCGCGGAAGAGATCGCCGAGCGTCCGTACATCGCGCTCGGCTTCGCCGCGCTGCTCGCGCTGACGCCGCTCGCGGTCACGTCGACGCGCGCGTGGCAGCGCCGCCTCGGGCGCCGCTGGATGGCGCTGCACCGACTCGTGTACGTCGCCGCGATCCTCGCGGCGCTGCACTTCATCTGGCTCGTGAAGAAGGACCTGCGCGAGCCGCTCGCGTACGCGGCGGTGCTCGGCTTGCTGCTCGGAGCGCGCGCCGTTCGCGCGCGCTGGGGGGTCGCTCTCCGCTCGAGCTAGCAAGCGAAGCGCGTAGCGAGACGGAGTCTTCGAAGCCGAGCGAAGTCGAACAGTGGCCTCCGCGTGCGCTGGACTCTCGGCGCGCGGTGATCCCTCGGCGTGCGGTGATCGCGCATCCCCAGTCGGTCTGCTAGCTCGGCTCGAGGGCGACGAGCTCACCGCAGCGCGCGCGCAGCTCGCGCCAGCTCGCGACGTCGAGCGCGATTGCTGCGAACGAACCGGGCTTGATGCCGTGCGCAAGCCGCAGCCGCGCGCGCGGATCGCCGCGCCGCGCGAGCTGGCGCGCGAGGTCGGAGAGGCCGGGCTCGTGCGCGACCACGAGCACGCACGCGCTCGCGTCGGGCGCGCTCTGCAGCACCGCGAGCAGCCGCGTCGCGCCCGCGAGATAGAGCTGCTCGTCGAGCACGACCGCGAGCGACGCGGGGAACGCCTCAAGCGCGGCCTCGAGCGTCGCGCTCGCGCGCAGCGCGCTGGAGCAGAGCGCCCGTTCGGGCTGCCAGTCGGCGCCGAGCGCGGCAATGCGCAGCCCCGCAG
>DASTOI010000406.1:0-2191 GCA_035762585.1 Myxococcota bacterium | reverse complement strand
CGCGGTACGCGGCCTCGACGCCGGCGACCTCGTCGCGCTCGGCGCGCAGATCGCGCTCACCAATACGTTCCATCTCCACGAGCGCCCCGGCCAGGAAGTGATCTCGCGCGCCGGCGGGCTGCACGCGTTCACCGGCTGGCGCGGGCCGTGGCTCACCGACAGCGGCGGTTATCAGGTCACGTCGCTCGCCGACCGCGCGACGATCGACGACGACGGCGTCACGTTCGCGTCCCCGCTCGATGGCCGCCGCCGGCTGCTCTCGCCCGAGAGCGCGGTGCGGATCCAGGAAGCGCTCGGCAGCGACATCGCAATGGTGCTCGACGAGTGCCTGCCGATCGAGGACGGCGACCAAACGCGCGCCGAGCGCGCGCTCGAGCGCAGCCTGCGCTGGGCGGAGCGCGCGCTCGCGGTGCGGGCGCGGCCGCAGCAGGCGCTGTTCGGCATCGTGCAGGGCGGCGCCGACCGCGCGCTGCGGCGCCGCGGCGGGCGAGCGCTCGCCGCCCTCCCCTTCGACGGATACGCGCACGGCGGCCTCGGCCTCGGCGAAGCGCCCGAGCGGCGCCTCGAGCTCGTCGCGGAAGCGCAGGCCGAGCTGCCCGCGGCCGCGCCGCGGTACCTGATGGGAATCGGGAAGCCTGCCGACATCGTGAACGCGATCGCGCTCGGCGTGGACCTGTTCGACTGCGTAGTGCCGACGCGCCACGCACGTCACGGCCTGCTCTACACCGCCGCCGGCACGCTCGCGATCCGCAACGCGCGCTACCGCGACGACTTCGCGCCGATCGACGCGAGTTGCGACTGCCGCGCGTGCCGGCACCACAGCCGCGCGTACCTCCGCCACCTATTCGCCGCAGGCGAGGCGCTCGCGGCGCGCCTCGCGACGCTGCACAACCTGCGCTTCTACCTGCGGCTGCTCGCGCGCGCGCGCGCCGCGATCAGCGCCGGCGAGCTGCCGGCGCTCCAAGCCGAGCTCGCCGCGATCGGAGATCGTCGCATCGTGTAACGATGCGGCCGAACTCCGCGTCCTCTCAGTAGGAAACACGCTCAAGCCCCAGTGAAGCCGCACCGATCCCGGCGCCACGGAGATGTTGCGCATGCGCGATGCGGAGGCGGGAGCGGCGGCGTGGGCGATCGCGGGGGCAGCGGCGGCCGGCTCCGTCGCCTCCGCGCTCGCGGTCCATGCGCTGGGGGCGCCGGGGCTCGCGCTCGCGGCGTTCAGCGCGCTGGGCGTGAGCGCGTTCGTCGCGGGGCGGAGCCGCGCCGCGCTCGAAGCTGCGGCCGCGGCGAACACGCGCGCGCTTCGGCTCGCCGCGGACGAGAAGCGCGCCGCCGAATCGGCGCTCGCCGCGGCGCGGCAGCGCGCCCGCGAGAACGAACGCCGCGCCGAGAGCGCCGCGCGGGCGGCCGGCGCGAGCGGCGCCGAGATCGAGGAGGCGGTCGAGGAGACCGCATCGCTGATCGCCCACATGAGCGGATCGATCCGGGGCATCAACGGCGAGGTCGAGCGGCTGGTCGCGTCGCTCGGCAGCGCGGGCGGCTCGGTCGAGCAAATGGCGGCGGCGATCGATCAGGTCGCGGCGAGCGCAACCACGCTCCACGACGTCTCGAGCACGACGGCGTCCACCGTGAACGAGATGTCGGCAAACGTGCGCCAGGTGGCCGAGAGCGCCGACTCCGTCGAAGGCATGGCCGAGGAGTCGGCGGCCGCGATGGTCGAGATGGACCGCGCGATCCAGGAAGTGACGCAGCACGTCGAAGACGCGGCGCGCCTCACGCATCAGGTGAGCGAGAGCGCCGCGCAAGGCGAGCGCGCGGTCGAGGAGACGATCCGCGGCATCGCCGAGATCCGCGCGCAGACGATCACCGCGCAGCGCGCGATCGAGGAGCTCGTCGCGCGCGTGGGCCGCATCGGCGAATTCCTCGAGCTGATCGGCGCGATCAACGAGGAGGCGAACCTGCTCTCGCTGAACGCCGCGATCATTGCGGCCCAATCCGGCGAGCAGGGCAAGGCATTCGCCGTGGTCGCGGGCCACGTGAAGACGCTCGCGGAGCGCACCGGCGCCAGCACGCGCGAGATCGAGTCGCTGATCGGCGCGATGCAGAGCGCATCGAGCGCGGCGACGCACGCGATGAACGCCGGGATCGGGGCCGTCGAGAACGGCGTCGCCCGCTCGCGCCGCGCCGGCGAGGC
>DASTOI010000405.1:0-3258 GCA_035762585.1 Myxococcota bacterium | reverse complement strand
GGCGCACGCGTCGCGGTCGCGCACCGCGTCGGGCATCTGCCAATCGGCGAGATCGCGGTCGTCGTCGCGGCGGCGGCGAAGCATCGCGCCGAAGCGTTCGCCGCGTGTCGCTACACGATCGACACGCTGAAGGTGCGCGTCCCGATCTGGAAGAAAGAGTTCGCGGAGAGCGGCGAGTACTGGGTCGAGGATCACGCGTAGCGTGAGCGACGCGAAGCACCGCCCCACGCATTCCCCCTCCGCCGCGCAGCACCACGCGAGCGCGCCCGCGCGCGTCGGCTGCGCCGTAATCACCGTGAGCGATACGCGCACGCCCGAGACGGACAGCGGCGGCGATCTGCTCGCGGAGCTGATCGCGACCGCCGGGCATCCGCTGGTCTCGCGCGAGATCGTGCGCGACGACGCCGCGCAGATCCGCGCCGCCGTCGAGCGCGCGCTCGCGCATCCGGGCTGCGGCGCGGTGCTGCTGACGGGCGGCACCGGCGCCTCGCCGCGCGACGTCACGCCCGAGGCGGTGCGGCCGCTGCTCGAGCGCGAGCTGCCCGGCTTCGGCGAGCTGTTCCGCATGCTCTCGTTCCAAGAGATCGGCCCGGCGGCGATGCTCTCGCGCGCGTTCGCCGGCACGCGCGCGGGCAAGGTCGTGTTCGGGCTACCCGGCTCGCCGGCGGCGATTCGGCTCGCGCTCGAGCGCCTCGCGCTGCCCGAGCTCGGGCACCTCGCGGGCGAGGCGACCAAACAGCCGGGCCGGCACGCGAAGTAGCCGTCCCCGGCTCCAACCGCGTCGGACGACGCAACGAATCTCCGCCCGCGGAAACGCGAAGCGAGGCGGCGCTCCGGTGGTGGAGCTGCACGCCGGCTGCCGGCGCGGCGATGTTCCCTCCGGCGCGGCGCGTGCACATACGCTCGTGGCGGTCTCGCGAATTCTCAGGTTCTCGCGCGTGCTCGCGGCGGCGGCAGCGGCCGGCGCGCTCGCGCTGCTGTTCCTCGCGCCCGCCGAGATTCACGTCTGGGTCGATGCGCGCGGCGTCACGCACGCGACCAATGAGCCGGCGGACGCGCCGGCGAGCGCGCGCGCACCGGGCGAGCTCCGCACGCTATGGGGCGACGAGCGCTTCGGCCCGCGGCTCGCGCGCGAGCGCGGCGCGACGAGCTCCGAGGAGGACCGCGTCTTCCGTGCGCTGCGCGATGCGCTCGTCGACCTGCAGCGCGGAGACACCCCGCACGCGCTCGCGCGCCTGCACGCCGTGCTGCGCATCGACGCGAGCCGCCCGGAGGCGCACTTCTACCTCGCGTTGATCGAGGGGCGGCGCGGCCACTTCGACGCCGCGGAGGCGCACCTGCGCGCGTTCCTCTCGGTCGCGGGCGACGGCTACGACGAGTGGCGTGCGTCGGCGCAGCGCCGGCTCGCGCAGCTCGACGACGAGCGCGCGCTCGCGGACGAAGCGGCCGGAGAGCTGCGCCTCGTCGCGCTACGCCATCCGGACTTCGCGGTCGAGGCCGACGCGGCGCTGCTCGCGGCCGGCGGGACGGAGTACGCCGCGACGGTGACGCGGCTGCTCGACGACGCGCGCGCGCACGTGGGCTCCGCGCTCGGCGTTTGGCCCGAGCAGCCGCTCGGCGTCGTGCTCTACGGCCGTGCGAGCTACGCGCGCGCCAACGCGCACCGCTTCTCGTTCCAGACGGTCGGCTTCTTCGATGGCCGCATTCACGTCGTCTCGGCGGCGTATCCGGGCGGCGAGCTGCGCGGCCTGTTGGTTCACGAGACGACGCACGCGCTGTTCAAGCTGCAGGCCGGCGACGATCGGCCCTATTGGCTGAACGAGGGGCTCGCGGTGCTGCTCGAGCGCAGCGCGCTGCAGCGGCCCGCGCTCGCGCGCAGCGAGGAATCGCAGCTGCGGGCTGCGCTCGCGGCGGGCGAGTGGTTGCCGCTGCGCCGCCTCGCGCCGAGCTTCACCGGCCTCGCGGACGGCGAGGCGCGGCTCGCGTACGCGATCTCGACCGCGGCCGCGGAATGGCTCGTGCGGAACACCACGCCCGCGGAGCGCGCCGAGCTGCTGCGCAGCCTCGGCCGCGGCGTCGACGTCGACGCCGCGCTGCGAGCGGCCACGGGCGTCGACACCGACGGCCTCGACGCCGCCGTTCAGCGCGAGATCGTCGGCGGCCGCGTGGCCGCGTCGGCGCTGGAGTAGCGAGTCAGCTCGCGCCCGACTCGTCGAAGAGCCGCGAGGCTTCGAGGATCACTTCCGTCACGCTCGCATCGAGGCTCTGCTCGGGCGCGGGGCTGCCGGGCATGAACTCGAAGCGTCCGGCGATTGCCCGCGCAATCTCCAGCGCGGCGTCCATGCCGCGGGACTTCGCGGTCTCGGCGTGCACGAGGCGGCCGCGCGTCATCCACAGGCCGCACTCGCCGTCGTCGCCTTCGAGCATCAGGCAACCGCTCTGGCCGCCCATCTCGAGCATCTGCAGCACCGCGAACAGAGGAATTTTGGCGAGGTCGCCGCGCAGCGCGGACGGCGCGGGCGCGCTCGAAGGGCCGAACGAGATCACGGTGCGGTCGGCCGGCGCCGACTCGGCGCCGGCAAAGCCGGCGTCCACTCGGCAGAACGTGACGACCACGCCGCCGACCTCGATGCGGTCGCCGGGCTCGAGCGCACGCTCGCCGGGAACCTTCTCGCCGTTCACGAGCGTGCCGTTCGTGCTGCCGAGATCGCGCACGACGACGTCGTCGCCCTGGCGCAGCACGGCCGCGTGGCGCCGCGACGCCGCGACCGAAGGCACGCGCAGCTCGCACTCCGCGCTGCGCCCGATCACCACTTCGCGCCCTGCTTCCAAGCGCACCGGCGGCAGCGGGGGTACGAACAACATCGGGGCGTCGCCGGCCATGGCTGCGGTTTCGGCCCGCGGCCAGAGCAGCTTGACGGCGAGAACGCGCTTCAGCGCTCGAGCCGCGCCGCGTCGCCGAGTCGGAGGCCCCAGCGGCGCGCCGTGCCCGCGCGCACTTCGAGCACGACGTCGCACGGCACCGGCGAGTGGAACTGCGGGAGCTCGCGCGGCGTTCGCGGCACGGGCACGTCCGGCGTGATGCCGACGATCCTCTGATCGCGAATCCAGACGATGTCGATCGGAAAGCGCATGTCCTTCATCCAGAAGGATTGGATCGCGGGCGTCTCGAACAGGAACAGCATGCCCTCGTCGGGAGCGAGGGCCGCGCGACCGGAGAGACCGCGCGCGCGCAGCGCGGGCGTGTCGACGACGTCG
>DASTOI010000404.1:0-6374 GCA_035762585.1 Myxococcota bacterium | reverse complement strand
GCCGTCGATCGTCTCGGTGACCTCGCCGGCGCGGTGGAACGCGTAGCTCAGGTAGCCCGCGACGACGCGCTTCGCGATCGCCGCGTGCTCGCCCTGGGCCGCGAGGAACGCCTGCATCGCCTCGCCGTAGCGCGCCTCGCGATGCAGCCGCGCGACCTCCGCGATGTAGCCGAGCTCCGGCAGCTTGATCTCGCTCTCCGGCTTGTACGCGCCCGACTTCGGATCGAGCACGAGGCGCGCGTTGCCATCTTTCTTGAAGAAGCCGCGGCCCGACTTGTCGCCGAGCGTGCCCTGCTCCATCAGCCGCGCCATGTACGGCGGCAGCGCGAGCGTCGCGTGCGCCTCGTCGCGCGTGTTCGCGTAGACGTTGTCGACGATCGCGCGGTGGATGTCCCAGCCGACGAGGTCGATCGTCGCGAGCGGCGTCAACGCGCGGCCGGTGTAGGGGCCCACCAGCTTGTCGACGAGCAGCGGGCCGAGCTCCTCCGCGAGCTGCGCCGCCTCGTTCAGCACCTTGAAGCCGACGCGGTTGCCCGCGAACGCCGGCGTGTCCTGCGTGCGGATGATCTCGCGCCCGAGCCGCACCGACGCGTACGCGTCGACGAAATCGACGACGTCTCTCGCCGTCCCGCGTCCGGCGACGAGCTCGGTCCCGACGATCACGTTCGGCGGATTGAAGAAGTGGAGCCCGAGGAAGTGCTTGCGGAACGACGCGCTGCGGCCTTCGGCGAGCTGGTTGATCGAGAGGCCCGAGGTGACGGTCGCGACGATCGCGTCGTCGCGCCGCGCGGCGTCCACTCTCGCGAACATCTCCTGCTTCAGCGCGAGCTCTTCGGTGAGCGCTTCGAAGACGAGATCGGCGCCAGCGACCGCGCCGGCGAGATCGTTCGCGTAGTCGCCCGTCTTCGCGCGCGACGCGACCGTCGGCGAGCGCACCTGCTTGATCGCTGCCGCGAGGCCTTCTTCCGCCTTGGCCTTCGTGCGCGCGAGGAACGTCACGTGCGGGACGGCCTGCGTGAACAGCGCCGCGCTGCCGTATCCCATCGTGCCGTTCGCGCCGAGCACGACCACGCGCTCCAGCTTGCGCGAGCCGAGCAGCGCGCGGAGTTGCTTCGGGGAGAGACCGGCCGGCATGCGAATGCTCCTGCGCCCGGAAAAGCTGGGCACCCTATCAGAGTGGTATGTGGCCCGACAGGGAAGAAACGGAGCGCCGCCGCTGACCGCGCGTCACGGAGCTGCGCGTCGGCTGCGCGTTCGCCGCGCGCAGCGCGTCAGTAGTACCCCAGCGCGTGCAGGCGCTTCGGCTTCTTGGACCAGCGCGGATCCACCTTCACCCACAGCGAGAGGTGCGCCGGCTGCTGGGCGAGCTCCGCGATCGCCGCGCGCGCGCGCTGGCCGATGCGCTTGATGCGCTGGCCGCCGTGGCCGAGCACGATCCCCTTCTGCGAATCGCGCTCCACCCAAAGCGTCGCGCGGATGCGCACGCCGTCGGGCTTCGACTCGTCGTACGAGTCGATCTCGACCGCCGTCGCGTACGGCAGCTCCTCCTCGAGCTCCTCGAACAGCGCCTCGCGGATCTCCTCGGCCGCGAGGAAGCGCAGCGTGCGATCGGTGACCTGCTCGGCGTCCCAGAGCGGCGGCGATTCGGGCAGCATCCGCGCGACGCGCTCGATCAGCGCATCGAGCCCGGCGCGATCTCGCGCCGAGACCGTGAGCTCTGCCTGCGCGAGCGGCGGGAGCCCGAGATCCGCCTTCGTGCCGACGATGAGCGCCGGCGCGCCGCGCGTGGCGAGGCTCGCGTGCAGCGCGGCGTGCTGCGCGTCCCAGCCGGTGCGCGGGTCGACGAGGATCAGCGCGACGTCGCAATCCGCGGCGACCTCCTCGGCGATCGCATTGAGCGCGCGATTCAGCGTGCGGCCGCCTGCGTGCAGCCCCGGCGTGTCCATCAGCGCGAGCTGCGCGTGCGGCAGCGTGAGGATGCCGAGGATGCGGCTGCGCGTGGTCTGCGGCTTCGCGGTGACGATCGCGAGCTTCTGCCCGAGCAGCGCGTTCAGCAGCGTCGACTTGCCCGCGTTGGGAGCGCCGAGCAGCGCGACCACGCCGGCGCGGTGCTGCGCCGGTGTGTCCGCCGGCTGCGGGACGCTCGGGCCGTGCGCGCCGGCGCGCGTCTCCTCACGCGTCACGCAGCGCCTGCTCCACGCGCGCGAGCGCGGCGGCGGCGGCGGCGAGCTCCGCGATGCGCTTCGAGCGCCCGACGCCCTCGCCCCAACAAGTCGTGCCGACGTCGACCGCGACGCCGAAGCGGTCCTCCGCCTCGTCGATGCCGCTGTCGCGCACGAGCCGGTAGCGGGGCGTGTCGCGCAGCGTCGCGTGCGCCCACTCCTGGAAGCGCGTCTTCGGGTCGCGCTCGAGCAGCGCGCCGCTCTTGATCTCGCCGCCGAACACGTCCTCGACGAGCGCGTTCACCGGATCCATGCCGCCGTCGAGATAGATCGCTGCGATCACCGCCTCGAACAGGTTCGCGAGCACGCGCTCCTTGCGTTCGCCGCCGGACTTCTGCTCCGTGCGCCCGAGCCGCATCAGCGGGCCGAGGCCGAGATGGCGCGCGCGCCGCGCGAGCGAGCGCGTGTTCACGATCGCGGCGCGCGCGCGCGTCAGCTCGCCCTCGCGCCAATCGGGGTGTGCCGCGAACAACAAGCGCGCGACCGCGAGGTCGAGCACCGCGTCGCCGAGGAACTCGAGCCGCTCGTTGCCGCCGCTGCGGTCGCGCTCGTACGCGGCAGACGGATGCGTGAGCGCGACCTCGAGAAGCGCGCTGTCGCGGAAGCGGTAGCCGGTGCGCTCCGCAACCTCGTCGACCGGCGTCGCGCGCTCCTCGCCGAGGCCGGCGACGCGCGACGCGGGCGCCGTCCGGCGGGGACCTCGTCCCCCGGTATCCCGCTGCTCGCTCACTGCAGCGCCTCTTCGATCCAGCCGCCGCCGAGCAGCTCGTCGCCGCGGTAGAGCACGGCCGCCTGCCCGGGCGAGACCGCACGCACGGGTTCGTCGAACGCGACGTGCGCGCTGCCGTCCGCGCTCGCCGCGATCGTCGCGGGAACGGGCGTGTGCCGGTAGCGCACCTGAACGGCGGCGCGCAGCGCGCCGCTCGGGGCGTGCTCGCTCGTCCAGCACACGCCGCCGAGCCGCGCACCGCGCGCGCCGAGCGCCGCCTCGCTTCCGACCCGGACGCGCCTGCTCGCCGCGTCGATCGCGACGACGTAGCGCGCGGCGGCGCCGCCCGAGCCGAGCCCGCGCCGCTGCCCGACCGTGAAGTGATGCACGCCGGCATGCGTCCCTAACACCTCTCCGCTCGCCGCATCGACGATCTCGCCGGGCCGCGCCGCGCCGGGGCGGATCTCTTCGACCACGCGCGCGTAGTCGCCGTCCGGCACGAAGCAGATCTCCTGGCTCTCGCGCTTCTCTGCGGTCGCGAGGCCGAGCGCGCGCGCACGCTCGCGCACCTCGGGCTTCGTCAGCGCGCCGATCGGGAAGTGCGTACGACGCAGCTGCTCGGCCGTGAGGCGGAACAGGAAGTAGCTCTGGTCCTTGCGCGGATCGGTCCCGCGCAGGAGGCGCGGCGCGCCGCTCGCCGCATCGCGCTCGATGCGCGCATAATGACCGGTCGCCACCGCATCGGCGCCGAGCGCACGCGCGCGGGCGAGCAGGTGCGAGAACTTGAAGCGGTCGTTGCACGCGACGCACGGGATCGGCGTCTTGCCCGCGAGGTAGGCGTCCGCGAACGGCTCCATCACTTCTTCGCGGAAGCGGTCCTTGTAATTCGCGACGTAGAAGCGGATGCCCAACGTCTCGGCGACGCGGCGCGCGTCATCCGCGTCGTCGAGCGAGCAGCACCGGCTCCGGCTGCCGGCGAGGTGCATCGTCACGCCGATCACCTCGAAGCCCTGCTCGACGAGCAGCGCGGCCGCGACCGAGGAGTCGACGCCGCCCGACATGCCCACGACGACACGCGCGCCCATCAAGCCCCCGCCGCGCGCACGCGCGCGACCAGCTCCGGCAGCAGCGAGAGCACGTGGTCGATCTCGGCGGCGGTGTTGCCGTGCCCGACCGAGAAGCGCAGCGACGCGCGCGCCTGCGCGGGCGTGCGGCCCATCGCGATCAGCACCGCCGACGGCTCGACCGAGCCCGAATGGCAGGCGGCGCCGGCCGAGACCGCGATGCCCTCGCCGTCGAGCGCCTCCAGCAGCACCTCGCCCGCGACGCCGTCGAACTCGACGCTCAACGTGTTCGGGAGTACGCAGCGCGCATCGCCGTTGCGGCGCACGCGCGGGATCTTCGCCTCGATGCCGGACCACAATCGATCGCGCAGCGCCGCGAGCGAGGGCCCGCGCTCGGCGAGCTCGGCGCGCGCGAGCGCGCAGGCGACGCCGAAGCCGGCAATGCCCGCGACGTTCTCGGTGCCGCCGCGCCGCCGCCGTTCCTGCCCGCCGCCTAACAGATAAGCCGGGAGCACCGCGGGCTTGCGCGCGACCAGGCAGCCCGTCCCCTTCGGGCCGTTCAGCTTGTGCGCGGAGCACGCGAGCAGATCCGCGCCGAGCGCCGCCGCGTTCACGGGAATCTTCCCGACCGCCTGCGTCGCGTCGACGTGCAGCCACGCGCCGCGCGCGTGCGCGGCGGCCGCGATGCGCGGCACGTCCTGGATCACGCCGGTCTCGTTGTTGGCGAGGATCACCGCGACCAGCGCGGTCTCGTCGTCGATCGCGCGCTCGAGCGCGGCGAGGTCGAGGCGGCCCGCTGCGTCGACCGCGACGCGCGTGACGCGCGCGCCGGACACCTCGGCCGCGGCGAGCGGCGCCTCGACCGACGGGTGCTCGATCGTCGTGCTCACGACGTGCCGCCGCTCGGGGCGCGCCGCCAGCGCGCCGAGCAGCGCCGTGTTGTTCGCCTCGGTCGCGCCGGCGGTGAAGATCACGTCGCTCGCCGCGGCGCCGACCAGCGCGGCGACCTCGCCGCGCGCGCGCTCGATCGCTGCGCGCGCCGCAGCCCCCTCGGCGTGCGTGCTCGACGGGTTCCCGTAATTCGCGCGCAACGCCTCGCTCATCGCCGCGACGACTTCCGCGCGCGGCGGCGTCGTCGCATTGTGGTCGAGGTAGATGCGCATCGGCGCAACTTACCGCTTCGTCGCGGAAGCCCGAACGCCCGGCGCGGCGGCGGACGCCGGCCAGCGCGGCTCAGACCGCCGGCGCGTCGCTCAGCAGGTCGCGCAGATTGCGGGCGTCGGCGACCGCCCCCGCCGCGCGCTCGACCTCGGCGATCACGCCATTCGCGGCGCGCGAGAGATCGGCGACGCCGAGCGGCACGCTCGCGTTGCCGCGCAGCGCGATCAGCACGTCGGAAACGCGCACTTGCTCGATCGGCCGCGCCATCTGATAACAACCGGCGTACTCGCCGCCGCAGGGCGCGACGATGTTCGCGGCCTCGAGCGCGCGCAGCACGTCGCGCACGGTGCGCAGCGGCACGTCGAGCACGTCCGAGAGCGCATCGGGGTGCCACGGCTGCGCGCGATCGCGGAACGCGCGCGCGCAGCACATCGCGATCGCGAGCCCGATCGTCTCCCGCGCCGCCGTGCCGGCCGCCTTGCCGCGCACCTCGCGCCGGTAGAGCGAGAGCGTCTGGTGCGCGTAGGCGACCTCCGCGCCGAGCAGCACGATCGCCCACGCGATGTAGACCCAGATCAGGAACATCACGATCCACGCGGACGCCGCGAACGCCTCGTCCATGCGCCGCTTCGCGCCGAGCGTCAGCGCGACGTAGAGCACTTGCGCGGCGTTGAACAGGATCCCCGCGACGACGCCGCCGAGCAGCGCCGAGCGGCGCCGCACGCGCGTGTTGGGCAGGAACCAGTAGAGGAACGTCAGCGCGAACACGATGAGCAGCAGCGGCGCCCAGCGCAGCCCGCTCTCGTAGAGCAGCTTCAGCAGCGGGAATTCGAGCGCCGCCTTCACGAGCGTCTGGCTCTCGAACGCCGCGCGCAGCGAGATCGCGGCGCCGAGTAGGAGCGGCGCGATCACGATCACGGCGAGGTAGTCCGGGACGCGGCGCACCCACGGGCGGCGCTCGGTAACGCCCCACAGCGTGTTCAGCGCCTGCTCGACACGCCCGACCGCCAGCACCATCGTCGCGAGCAGAAACGCGCTCGCGATGCCGCCGAGCGCGCGGAAGTTGAAGTGCGTCACGCGCTCGACAAAGTTTGCCTTCGCATCCGGCGCGACCGCGAGCAGGTCGAGGATCTTCGCCGCGACGTCAGGCCCGTTGCCGATCAGGTCGACGAGCGCGACCGCTAGCGCGAGCAGCGGCACGATCGAGAGCAGCGTCAG
>DASTOI010000403.1:0-2468 GCA_035762585.1 Myxococcota bacterium | reverse complement strand
CCGAACGATGCCAGCACGGCGACCGCCGCCCCCATGAGCCAGATGGATCGATTACGTCGCATGTTGCCCCTTTCCTGCTGCCCTTTCCGCATGCCCCCTTGTGACGCCGCGTCGCTATTCGCGCCTCGCCCGATCGTCGCCCTCACCACGCCTCCTTCCTTGTGCCGCTGTTCTCAGCCCGTGGCCTCGTTGTCATGGGCGGCACCTCGCCGCGCGGGAGTTGCTGGATTTTCAGCGCGAGCTCCGTTCGCGAGCGGACGGCCAGCTTTCGGTAGACCTTGGTCAGGTTCCACTCGACGGTCTTCTCGCTGACCCGCAGCGCCTCCGCAACCTCGTGGTTCGTTCGACCCCTCGCCACCTCCCGCGCGACGCGCCGCTCGGCTTCGGTCAGCTGTTCACCCACGCGGCGAGCATCCCACTGCGGCTCCGGGGATTCCCCCGGAGTTGACCGTCGGGCCAAGGGGCGCCGGCCGCCTCTGTTCAAGGCGGACGGGGCCTGTCAGATTGACGTCGTGGCAAATGCCGCAACGCAGATCGTGGGTCGTGAGTACGAGCTGGAGCGGCTCGAGCGTCTCCTCGCGGGGCGCGACGGTGCTGCGCTCCTCCTGGAGGGAGAGCCCGGGATCGGGAAGACGACGTTGTGGCGGCACGGCGTCCAACGCGCGCACGCCGCAGGCTGGCGCGTGCTGACGGCGCAGCCGGTCGAGGCGGAACGCGAGCTTTCGTACGTCGCTCTCGGCGATCTTCTGGCACCGGTCATGTCGGAGGTCGGTCGCCTGCCGGGGCCTCAGAAGCGGGCGCTACGCGTGGCGCTGCTCCTCGCCGACACGCGAGGTGCGCCCCCCGAGGAGCGGGCGGTCGCGTTCGCGTTCGCGAGCCTCCTGCGGCTTCTCGCCGAGGACGAGCCCGTTCTTCTCGCAATCGACGATCTGCAGTGGCTCGATGCTCCATCGGCTGCGGTGATCGCGTTCGCCGCGCGGCGACTCGACCACCCGCAGCTGCGCCTGCTTGCGGCGCGCCGCCTCGGCGAACCGGCGATCGAGTTGGCCGACGCGCAGCAGCTCGCGCTCGCGCCGCTCTCGGGCAGCGAGATCGGCGTGCTCGTCCGGCAGCGGCTCGAGACCCGTTTCGTGGCACCGACCATCGAGCACCTCGAGCGCGTGTCGGGCGGAAATCCGCTCTACGCACTCGAGCTCGCGCACGAGTTCGTCGAGCGCGGCGGGCTTCGCCCCGGCGAGCCGTTGCCGATTCCTCAGAGCCTGCGCGCGCTCTTGGCGCGGCGTCTCGAGCGGCTGCCGCCCGCGACACGGGAGGGGCTGGCGGTTGCGGCCGCGCTGGCACGGCCGACCAGGGCGCTCGTCGAGGCGTGCGTGGGTGCACACATCGATCTGCAGCCTGCGCTGGATGCCAGAGTCGTCCGGACTGGCACGGACGCGATCGAGTTCGCGCACCCCCTGTTTGCATCTGTGCTCTACGGCGAGCTCGAGGCGGAGGGACGAAGGCGCGTGCACCGGCGGTTGGCAGAGCTCGTCGAGGATCTCGAGGAGCGCGCAGGGCACGTCGCAGCGGCGGCCGACGAGCCGAACGAGCCCGCCGCCGCTCTTCTCGGCCAGGCTGCTGCGGCCGCGCTCGCGCGGGGCGCGCCGACGAACGCGCTGGCGCTTGCGAGGCTGGCGGTGGAGCTGACTCCACCCGAGTCGGACGCGGCCGTGAGCCGCCGCCTGACAGCTGCGACGCTCGAGTTCGATGCGGGCGACGCGCGGCTGGCCGAAGAGGCCCTGGAGCTGCTCGTCGCGGACGTGCCGGCCGCGGATCGCGCGCTCGTGCTGCTCGAGCAGGCGCGGGTGATCGGGGAGCTTCGCGGGATGGATGCCGCCCTCGACATCCACCGCGAGGCGCTGGCGTCGCTGTCACCGGACGCGCCGCGGCTCGCCGCGCTCGTCAACGCGCGCCTTGCACGCGCACTCGCGCACGTGGGATTGCACGTCGAGGCCGCTGCCCATGCGGAGACGGCGGTCGCGGTGGCCGAGCGGGCACGCGACGCCGCCGTGCTCGCGGAGTCGCTCGCGATCCTCGCACACGTCCGCTACCTCGAGCAGGGTGTCGTTCAGACGGAGCTGCTCGAACGGGCGGTGGCCGTCGCCGTCGAGACGGACGTGTGGGTGAACAACAGCCCGCTCTTCATCTCCGTCCAGCAGTACCTCGACCAGGGGCAGGTCGAGCCGGCGAGGCCGCTCGTCGAGCAGCTGATCGCGTGGACGCGCGCGCGCCACGACCCATCACTCGCGCTCGCGCTCACGTATGAGGGATGGATCGAGCTCCGCGTCGGGAACACGCGTCGCGCGCTGGAGCTCGCCCAGGAAGCGCACGAGGTCGTGCGGTCGGCGGCGCGGGGCGATCACGCGCGCGATGCACTCGCCCTGGCCGCGGTCGGCGCAAGCATCGTCGGCGACGTGGAGCAATGTCGT